>CAKSVM010000022.1 GCA_934503195.1 uncultured Eubacteriales bacterium | reverse complement strand
CTTTTTGCGGTTTCTCGATTGGTTCCTTGCCTTTCTGCTGCCATGCAAAATGTTGATGGTTATTCAGTAGACATTATATAAGCGTGATTTCGCAGTTTTCTCCGGAGCGCACAGCCTCGATGGTATCCCCACCGCGGTTCGTGATTCTCATCCGGCTCACAGTGACGGCTTTCACATTTTCGAAGTTCATAAGCCCAAGAGGATACGATACGCCTTCCTTCACGAAGAATCTCAGATCGTCGAGATCAATGTTCTCAAGCGCGACCTCGGAATTCCCCGCGAACTTCGATTCGATATCCTCCTCAACAAAAATCCGCGAAAAGCTGATACCTCTGACAAAGCAGGGGTTCGGAAGCGGTGAGTCGCCCTCGGCCGCGACCATCTCGATTCCTCTTCGCGCGCGGATGTTCAGATTCGAGAGACTGACCCGCTCAACGCTCGTCGCTTCCTTGCTCTGCGGATGCCAGCGTCCCATGAATCCGACTCCGGCGCAGTTCGGGGCCTCTATGTCAAGATTCGAGATCACGACATTCCGGATGATTCCGCCGCCGACTCCGATACGGATTCCGTAATCCCGCGCCGCGCGGAGAACGCAGTTCGTTATCGTGATCTTCTCGCAGAGATTCGGACGCTTAATGAGCCGCTTTCCGTCGCCGCGGATCGCGATCGCGTCGTCGCCTACGTCGATTACACAGTCGCTGACCGTGATGTTTTCGCAGGAATCGATGTCGATTCCGTCGTTTGTCCAGCGCGGCCGGTCGCCCGAGATCATGAGTCCGCGCGCGAAGACATTGACGCAGCCGTGGAAAAAGAGATGCCAGTATGGGCTGTTTGTCAGCGTGACATCGGTGACGTGGACGTTCTCGCACTCGCAGAAATAGATCATCTGCGAGGGATGCTGAACCGGGTCATAGTCGCGGTTTTCCGGAAAAGGCCAGCCGGGACGTGTACGCGACTCGTTCATCCAGTGACGCCCCTGACCGTCGATCATTCCGTGTCCCTCAATCGTGACATTCTTCTTCCCGACCGCGGCGATCAGATGCTCGCCGTTGTGAAGCTCCGAGACCGAGCCCCAGTTCTGCGGGCAGAAATCCATCTTGTTGTAGTCCCTGAAGTCGTGGCTTGCGACAAGCGTCGCGCCAGGCGCGAGGTAAAGTCCTCCGTCGCTTTCGAGATATATCGTTCCGGTGACAAATTTTCCGGGCGGGATAAGAACCATTCCTCCGTCATTTACCGCCGCCTGAATCGCGGACGTGTTCAGCGTGACGCCGTCTCCCACCGCGCCGTAGTCAAGTATGTTCCGCATGATTTTTTCCTCCGTGAATCTGAGTTTGCTCTATTATACCACATCCGCCGAGCAAAGGCAATAACTATCCTGCCGTGAAATATCGTAATCCGGCTGAAAGCGCGGATTTCAGGAAAACACAAAACCGACGCCGCCGCGTCCGCGGCAGAGTCGGTTAATTTCTTATTCAGACTCCGTAGATTTCCTTCGCGAGTCTTATCCCGGCCTTCGTCTTCATGATTTTTTCGACGAAGTTCCGGATATTTTCCTTGCTGTAGCCGCTCTCGTCGGCGTTGACCAGATAGTCGGCCTCGATGAGGATCTGATAATCCATCCCCTCAATGCCTTGGAGCGTGTGATGATGACCGACAAGATACGCGACCCGCGCGATCTCACCGGTGGTCATTCCGGTGTCAGCGAGAAATTCGGTGACGAGCGGCGCGCCCTCCTTTTCCTGAAACTTTCCGTCGGTGTTTCCGTACTTCTGGCGGCAGAGCGGGCAGGCGATGTCATGCGTCAGCGCGGCGGCCTCGAGTATGTACTGAGTTTCAGAGTCGAGTCCCTCAAGCTCACCGATCGTCTTCGCGTAGCTCCAGACCTTGATAAGATGATTTATATCGTGAAGGTTTCCGGCCGAGAACACGATCATTTTTTCGAATATCTCCGGAATCGTCATTTTTTCTTCAAGCATGATTATCTCACTTTCAAAAAATCCTTCCTGAAACCAAACGGCTTCCCTGATCTCATCGGCCGTGAACCGCGCCACGTCCGGAGCCGTGACCCATTTGTCCTCAACGTCGTTCTTCCGCTTGATAACGGCGATTATCCGCCCTTCAAAGGCTTCAAGCGGCTCCCTGACGCCGAGAATATATACGTCCTGCTCCTCACCGTCCGGCGCGAAGATTCCCTCGGCGTACCCGTAGTTCACCGGATAATATAAATCCCCTTGATCCGGGTGAAAGCTTCCGAGCGGGCGGTCGACGGTGATTTTCAGCTTTCCGCGCGGAATCATTCCGACTCCTTCGGCTTTTCATTCTTTTCGTCCTTCAGGAACTTATCCTTCTTCTTAAGGCTGAACTTGTTCTCCTTGCCGGCCCAGAGACGCTTTATGTTCTCGCGGTGGAGCCAGATTACAAGTCCGGCGTTGAGGATCGAGATTATCGCCGGAACCGCGCCCTCGGACATTCCGCCGTGCGTGTAGGGATACATACGGTTCAGCATCAGCGGATAGAGAAGCATTCCGATTATCGAGCCGAGCGACAGGAATTTCGTCGTCGCCACGAGCAGAACGAAGATAGCGAAAAGGACCAGAAACGCCAGCCAGTCAAGGCAGAGGATCGTGGTGGCCGTGACGACGATTCCCTTGCCGCCCTTGAAGCCGTAGTAGATCGGGAAGGAATGTCCGATGACGCAGAAGAGTCCGGCTACATACGCCCCGGCCTCGCCGCAGAGCAGGGTTCCGATCATTACCGAAACGGCCGCCTTCGCCGCGTCGCCGAGGAGAGTGAAGGCCGCGGCGGCTTTTCCGTATGTGCGGAGCATATTCGTCATTCCGGCGTTTCCGCTTCCGTATTTACGAACATCCTCGTGGAATTTGAGCTTCGAGATTATCACCGCGAAGTTGAGGCTGCCGAGAAAATACGCTATGATCGCTCCGACCGCGCATAACACGACCGCCAGCGCGACCGGGATGTTGTGCCCGCTCTCCGAGACGAGCATCGGAACGAGTCCGTTCATGCGGATAAGATTAAACTCAGACATTGTCGTCTCCTTTCTGACGCACGATGATCTTTATCGGCGTTCCGCGGAAGCCGAAGACCTCGCGCAGCTGATTTTCGATATAACGCTGGTACGAGAAGTGGAAAAGCTCCGCGTCGTTGCAGAAGATGACGAATGTCGGCGGCTTCGCCCCGATCTGGGTCACATAATAAATCTTGAGTCTTCTGCCCTTGTCGGACGGCGGCTGGACGCGCGCGGTCGCCTCGCCCAGAACGTCGTTGAGCATTCCGGTCGAGATTCTGGTGCAGTTCTGGTTGTAGACGTAGTTGATAAGCTCAAAGAGCTTTCCGACACGCTGTCCGGTCTTTGCCGAGACGTAGAGAGTCGGCGCGTAGAGCATATACGAAAGCGAGTTGTAGATCTTCTTGTCGTACTCGACGGTGTTTTTGTCCTCAACCTCCATCGTGTCCCACTTGTTGACGCAGATGATGGACGCCTTTCCGGCCTCGTGAGCGATTCCGGCGATTTTTTCGTCCTGCTCGGTGACGCCTTCCTTCGCGTCGATCATGATGACGCAGACATCGGCGCGCTCAACCGCCATCTTGGCGCGCAGGACGCTGAACTTTTCGATCCGATCCTCGATCTTGCTCTGGCGGCGGATTCCGGCGGTGTCGATGAAGATATATTTTCCGTATTCATTCTCGACTCTCGTGTCGACCGCGTCGCGCGTCGTTCCGGCGACGTCTGAGACGATAAGACGATCCTCGCCGAGAATTTTGTTGATTATCGAGGACTTTCCGGCGTTCGGCTTGCCGATTACGGCGACCTTGATTATTCCGTCTGTGTCCTCCTTTTCCTCGTCAGCGGGGCAGATTTCGAGCACACGGTCGAGAAGATCTCCGGAGCCAGTGCCGTGGAGCGACGAAAGCGGTATCGGATCTCCGTCAAAGCCAAGCTCGTAGAATTCGTAGTATTCCATCGGAAGCGCGCCGATCGAGTCGACCTTGTTGACGACGAGGATGACCGGCTTTCTCGATTTTATCAGCATCGTGGCGATATCGCGGTCGGCGGCGGTGAGTCCGACGTTGACGTCGACCATGAAGACGATGACGTCGGCCGTTGAGACCGCGACCTCGGCCTGATCCTTCATCTGCTTTAAGATCGGGTCGTCGGATTTCGGCTCGATTCCTCCGGTGTCGACGAGCATCATTGCGCGTCCGTTCCATTCGATCTCATAGTAGATCCGGTCGCGGGTGACGCCGGGGATATCCTCGACGATCGAGACGCGTTCGCCCGCCAGTTTATTGAAAAGTGTGCTTTTGCCGACATTCGGTCTGCCGACAATCGCGACTACGGGTTTAGACATATTTTTTCCTTTCGTTCAGTAGAGTAGTTTCGACACAAAATCGTTTCCGGTCGAATCGGTCGGGACGACCTCGACGCCGAGCTTTTCGGAGAGTTCGGTGAGCGTCATGTCGTCAAGAAAGATCGGCTCGTCGGCCTTCAGCGTGACCTTCGGGATGAAGAGTCTTTCGCCGAGATCCTTTCCCGAGAGCTGATTTACCATATCGCGACCGGTGATCAGTCCGGCTACGGTGATATTCTTGCCGAAAAAGTCGTTTTTTATCATGTAGACGTCGCAGTGGAAGGTCGGGACTCGCTTTTCGAGCGTCTTTGCGAGCGATTCGATGAAGCGGTAGGCGGCGGCTCCGGTCGCGATCGAGACGTGACGCTCCTTTGTGAGATCATACTCGTCGAGATATTCAAGCTCGTCGTCAAACTCGGCCTGCATCGAGCGGATCATTCCGACGCCGTTCTCGATCTGCGGATAGCCCTCGTAATATTCCTCGTCGGGAAGCTCGCGTCCGCATTTTATATACATCTCGTCGCCGCAGAAGAAGATCCGCGAGCCGTATTTCTCGAGGCATTCCGAGGCGAAGGCGTCGACCTGATCTATGACCTTTCCGGTCTCCTCGGGTGTGAAAGGCTCCAGATGGTAAAGCCCCTCGCGGTGATCCGAAATTCCGGCCGGGACGATCGAGACGCCCGAAAGATGCGGATAGAGCTTCACAAGATCGCGCATCGAACGGTCAAGCTCATCGCCGTCGTTAAGCCCCTTGCAGAGGACGATCTGACAGTTCAGCTCGATTCCGGCGTCGGCAAAGCGTTTCAGGTAGGCGAGAACCTCGCCCGCGCGCTTGTTCTTCATCATCTTCACGCGGAGCTCGGGATTCGTTGTGTGAACCGAGACATTGATCGGTGAGGTTTTCATCTCGCAGATGCGGTCGACATCGGCGTCGGTGAGGTTTGTGAGCGTTATATAGTTGCCCATAAGGAAGGAGAGACGCGAGTCGTCGTCCTTGAAATAGAGCGTGTCGCGCATTCCTTTCGGAAGCTGGTCAATGAAGCAGAAGACGCATTTGTTCCGGCAGGACTGCTTGCAGTCCATGAGATATGTCTCAAACTCAAGGCCGATATCCGAATACTCGTCTTTTTTTATTGTGATGTCGAAAAGCTCCGGACCGCGGTGGATAGTCAGCGTGATCTTCTTTTCGGCAAGGCGGAAACGATAGTCAAGGACGTCGTTTATATCATGGCCGTTTATCGAGATGAGAATATCACCGGGCTGAATCTTGTGTTTCGCGGCCGGGGAACCCTTTTCGACTCCTTTTATCGTAACCATTCTAGATCTCCACAAAGGTCGGCTCGTGGCCGGTTGCCGGAAGGATCTTCGAGAAGAGATCCGCGGTCTTTATTTTAAGGCTCGAAGTGTTTATACAGGGATGACAGCCGAAGTATTCGCTTTTTCTGATGTCCTCGTCGACAAGGAGAGTGACGTTGTTGTCGTGGTCGTTCATGAGACCCAGGACGCTGACCGAGCCGGGCGTTATATCCAGGTATTCGGCCATTTTTTCGGGAGTGGCGAAGGAAAGTCTCGTCGAGCCGATCTTTTTCGCCAGATCCTTTGTGACGAGGTGCTTTTCGCCCGGAAGCATCAGGAGATAGTATCTGTCGCGTTTTGAGTTGGCGAGGAAAAGATTCTTGCAGATATAGATTCCAAGGAGCTTTCCGATCTCGTCGCAGCCGTCGACCGTGTCGACCGAGTCGTGATCCAGCCGGTCAAACGGTACGCCGAGCTTATCGAGAAGGTCGTAGCAGCGTTCCTCCTTGGGGATTCTTTTTTCGGCCGGACGGGAGTGGTATAAGGTTTTATCGATGTACATTTTGTTTTCCTTTTTCTGAGAGCGATGCTCTGGGGCGGCAGAGATAAACGATCAGAGCCGTGATCGCGAGTCCGCAGAGGACATCTGAGAGATAATGCGCCCCGACGAGAACTCTTGAAAGCGCGACGACGACGATCCAGAGTCCGAGCAGGGTACAGAGGAGCGGCTTCAGCTTCTTCATCCGCTCTGACATGAATCTGAAATAATAGGTGACGGTGAGAATCACGGTCGCGTTTGCCGTGTGACCCGACGGGAAGGAGAA
The DNA here is from genome assembly GCA_934503195.1 of uncultured Eubacteriales bacterium. Classification (GTDB taxonomy): domain Bacteria; phylum Bacillota; class Clostridia; order Oscillospirales; family CAG-272; genus Flemingiibacterium. The sequence goes on along the minus strand of CAKSVM010000022.1, from coordinate 33,414 downwards.
ATATCCCGTGTATCCGTTCGGGATATAGAATGGGGTGAACTGAGAGAGATCCTCGAGCTGTCTGAATCTGACCCGCCCCCAGAGAAGCTTGAAGCACCAGATGACAACAAGCGTCACTATGGCCGCGAGGACACAGTGCGCCGCCGCCGGGAGAAATTCCTCAAGTCTTTCGCGGCTCAGCCTGAACGCGAGGAAAAGGAAGAGAGCCGAGAGAATCGCGGTTATGAAAAAGACGAGGAAGAATTTCATTCCGCCAGTGATGAACGAAAGCCCGAGATCGTCGCGCCAGCCTTTGATGTAGCCGAAGGTGGCGTTTGTCGTGTAGTAAGCGGTTCCGACCATTCCGATTATCGAAAGCGCGGCGAGGATTACGTCGCGTCCCTTTGTCCCGCGCCTGAGGAGACACACCGCGATGAGCGAGCAGTTGAATGACGCGAAAAGAATCGCCGGGATCTCGCCGACGATCTCCAGAAAACGTCCGAAAACCGACATAGGGTCGGCGAACGAAAGCGAAATATCAAGGTCACAGAATCCGGCGAAGATCAGCGCGGCAAGCCAGATTGCGGCCGCGGGCAGAAAAAAGAGAATTTTATTTCTTTTCATAAAAAACATCATGACGAACAGGGCAAAAGCCCTGTCCGTCGGTCTGGAATTTCCCGTTTATGCGGGAGCTTTGCGAGATCTTGCGCCTGACCCGGATAAATCAGAGTCCGAGAACGGCCGCGCCGATGATTCCGGCGTCGTTGCCAAGCTCCGCGATCTTGAGTTCGGTCGGCTTGATGCCCTCGTTGCCGTAGGTCTCTTCCTTGATGATCGTCTTTAAGGGATCGGTGAGATAATTCTTCTCGTTGCAGATTCCGCCACCGATGACGAGGATTTCGGGCTGGAAGATGTTGATGATGTTCGAAAGTCCGCAGGCGAGGTAGGAGATATACATATCAACGACTTCCTTTGCGGGCTTGTCGCCCTTCTTCATGCAGGCGAAAGCGGTCTTGCCGCTGACCTTGCCCTCGGTCTTGACAAACTCGGTCATGAGGGTCGGGATGCCCTTTTCCTCGCACTCAGCGAGCTTTTCCTTTGTCATGTTGATAAGACCCGTAGCCGAGGAGTAAGCCTCCCAGCAGCCCTTGCGTCCGCAGGAACACTGACGGCCGTTGTATTCGATGACGATGTGTCCAAGCTCGGCTCCGGCGTAGTTGAAGCCCGAGTAGACCTTGTGGTCGATGATGATTCCGCCGCCGACACCTGTGCCGAGGGTGATCATGACCGCGTCAGCGACGCCCTTTGCCGCGCCAGCGACCGCCTCGCCCTTAGCGGCGGCGTTCGCGTCGTTCTCAACGAGAACCTTCTTCACGGGGATATACTTCTTCAGGGTATCCGCGATCGGGAAGGAACGGAAGGGAAGGTTATTAGCGTAGACAACGACGCCCTTTACGGGGTCGATCGCGCCGGGCGAAGCGATTCCTACGTATTCGATGTCGTTGAAGGTGAGACCCGCGTCAGATACGAGCTTCGCGCAGAGTCCGCCCATATCCTTGATGATCTCCTCAGCGGTGCGTCCCGCGACATTGGTCGGGACACTGCCCTTCGCGACGATCTTGTATTCGGAGTTCACAATACCGGCGGCGATGTTTGTTCCGCCAAGGTCAACGCCTATATAGTACATAATTTTCTACCTCACAAAAAATAAAGTCTGGAGCGTTTTTTTCGCTCTATTATATTATAAGGTATTTTTTCGCGCTTGTCAAGTATTTTGGTGAGAGTTCATAAATATTTCTTCGATTTTACTTGACAAAAGCTTCCGGATGAGTTAAAATAATAAAAGATGGACAAAAAGGAGAAACTCAATGAAGCTTATGCTCGTTGTCGACGACGACGCGGACATCGGAAACATGGAGGAAGAGGTTTTAAGACGCGCCGGATATGACGTCGAACGCGCCTATTCGGGAACCGAGGCCAGACTCGTGCTTGAAAATTCGCGACCAGATCTTATTCTGCTCGACCTCATGCTCCCGGGTCTTTGCGGCGAGGAGCTGATCCCGCTTATAAAGGACATACCGATAATCGTCGTCAGCGCGAAGGCCGGGATTGACGACAAGGTCTCCGCGCTGACGTCGGGCGCGGCGGATTACATGACAAAGCCCTTTGACACAAAGGAGCTTTTGGCGCGGATTTCAGCGCGGCTCCGCGAACGCCCGGCGGCAAATCCCGGACTCCTCGTCTGCGGCCGACTGACGCTTGACACGGCGGCGCGCGAGGTGAGAATGTCCGACGAAACTATTCGGCTTACCAAGACCGAATACGCGATTCTCCGGCTTCTGATGGCGAACAGGGGGCAGGTCATCGCGAAATCGGTGATCCTTGACCGCATCTCGCTCGACACTCCCGACTGCACCGAGAGTTCGCTCAAAACGCATATGAGCCATCTGCGCTCAAAGCTCCGCGCGTCCGGAGACGATCCGATCGAGGCGGTCTGGGGGATCGGATTCAGGATTCCTGAGTGAAATCTCAACCGAATCTCAACTATTTTCTTAACCGCTTTCTCAACCTTTGCGTGTTAGAATATTCTCATCAGGCAAAGGAGGAATAAAAATGAATTATGTGCTTGAAACAAATTCACTCACAAAGTCCTACCGCGCGGCAAGCGCGCTTTCGGGACTCACGATGCGCGTGCCGAAGGGATCGATATACGGCTTCGTCGGCCGGAACGGCGCGGGAAAGACGACGCTGATCCGTGTCGTCTGCGGGCTTCAGGCTCCGTCGGGCGGAAGCTACACGCTCTGCGGCGAGAAGAACGACTCGCCGCTTATCAACCGTTCAAGGCGGAAGATGGGCGCGGTTGTCGAGACACCGTCGATCTGGCTTGACATGACGGCGGTCGAAAATCTCAGACAGCAGTTCGCGCTTCTCGGACTCCCGTCGGACGAGGGGATTTCCGAGCTTCTGCGGCTTGTCGGACTCCCGGGAACCGGGAAGAAAAAGGCGAGAAACTTCTCGCTCGGAATGCGTCAGCGGCTCGGAATCGCCGTCGCGCTCGCCGGAAATCCAGATTTTCTGATCCTTGACGAGCCGACGAACGGACTTGATCCCGAGGGAATCGTCGAGATCCGCGAGCTTATCTTAAAGCTCAACCGCGAGCGCGGGATAACCGTGCTGATTTCGAGCCACATTCTCGGCGAGCTTTCGAAGCTGGCCACGGATTACGGCTTCATCGACGGCGGGAGAATGGTTCGCGAGCTTAGCGCGAAGGAGCTTGAGGCTGAGTGCGGAAAGCGCGTCACGGCCGAGGTTTCCGACGTGAAGGTTCTCGCCCGCGTGCTTGACCGCATGGGGCGCGATTACCGCGTCATCTCGGACAGCGTGGCCGACATCTACGGCGACGTCGTGGTCTCGGAGCTTTCGTCCGCGCTTGAGAGGGAAAAATGCCGGCTTCTGAAGATCACCGAGCATGACGAGAGCCTTGAGAGCTTCTATATAAATCTGATCGGGGGTGGTCACAATGCTTAACCTCCTCAGAGCGGATCTCATGCGCTTAAGACGCGAAAAATCATTCTTCGTCGGCGTTCTGGCGATCTTCATAGTCGGACTTTTCGCCGTATTTACCACCTTCCACGACAATCTCGTGACGACAGGATTCAGGACAGAGAGTCCGGACGAACTCTTCTTTTCCGAAAGCATGCTTATCGGAATCACGTCGGCTCTCTTCATCGCCTTTTTCATCGGCACCGAATATTCGGACGGCACGATGCGCAATAAGCTGATCTCGGGTCACACGAGAGTTTCGGTTTATTTCTCGGAGCTTATCACCTGCGCGGTCGGAGCCTTGATTCAGCACGTGATCTATCTTGTCACCGTCACCTTGCTCGGATCGCTGCTGCTCGGAAGGATGAAAACCCCACCGGAGCAGCTGGTTCTGATAACGCTTATGAGCTTTCTCGCGGTTTTCGCGCTGGCGTCGATGTTTGTCATGCTCGCGCTTTTGATTCCCAGCAAGGCGGCGATCGCGATAATTCTGATTGCCGCGCTGATTCTGCTGATAATCCCTCTTAATGCGATGGACGAGCTATCCGAGCCGGAATTCATTGATATCTGGAGCATAACCGACGAGTCCGGAAATCAGTCGAACGAACAGATGCCAAACCCGCTGTATCCGCGCGGTGTTTGGAGGCGGATCTACGGGTTCATGAAGAATTTCTTCCCGAACGGTCAGCTGTTTCAGGCGGCGAATCTCTTGGGCGGCACGGAGGAGGGCGATGGGAATATTCTGCCGATTATGGCGGCATTCATGTGCTGTTCGCTTCTTATCACGCTCATATCGACCGGAGCCGGAATAATCGTTTTCAAGAGAAAGGATCTTAAGTAGAATATGCGAACGCTCATCACGCTGCCGCTTCTTGTGATAATAGCGGTGCTTATTCTTAAAATTATAATAATGCGGCACTCGATGAGCGAGATCGCGGATGAACTCTCCGAAAAGCTTTCGGGAGACACGAACACGCTTATTTCGGTCTCATCCTCCGACCGCTGTGTCAGAAAGCTCGCCGCCCGACTGAACCGCGAGCTTGCGCTGCTGCGGCGGGAGCGGCTCAGATACGAAAAGGGGGACGCCGGGCTGCGGGCGGCGATAATGAACGTCTCGCACGATCTGAGGACGCCGCTGACCGCGGTCAGCGGCTATCTCGACCTTCTCGAAGACGAGGAAAAATCTGAGTCCGCCGGGAAATATCTCGCGGTGATCCGCGAGCGAACCGACGAGATGCGCTCGCTCTGCAAGGAATTCTTCTCGTATTCGATCGCGTCGGCGTCGCTCATGCCGGATAATGATTCCGAAAAGGTCGAGACCGACCTTCGCGGCATACTCGAACAGAGTCTCGCGGGAGCCTACGCGTCCTTTGTCAGGTGCGGAATTGTGCCGGAGATCTCGATGCCGGACGAAAAGGTCGTAAGAAACGTCGACCGGACGGCACTCAGGCGGATTTTTGACAATATCCTGTCAAACGCGCAGAAATATTCGGAAGGCGATCTTTCGGTGACTCTGACGCCGGGCGGGCTTGTCACCTTTGAGAACTCGGCAAGGCTCGGTCAGGTCGACGCGAAACGGCTGTTTGACCGCTTTTTCACGGTTGAGACGGCGAAAAACTCGACCGGACTCGGGCTTTCGATCGCGAAAACCCTTACCGAGGCGATGGGCGGCTCGATCGGAGCCGATTATGATAATGGCAGATTGTGCATTTATCTGCGCTTTGAAACATAGATATAATAAATGGAGGACAAAAAATGAAACTCGGAGAGATATTCCGCGACGGAGTGATATTCCAGAAGGGCAAGCCGATACGCGTTTTCGGCGAATCGGAGGGCGAGACTTCAATCACCTTCGCGGGAAATGAGAGAAAGGTTCCGGGAGGAAAATTCGTAGCCGAATTCCCGGAGATGGATTACAGCGGACCGTATGAGCTTGTCGCGCGCGACGAAAAGGAGACCGTGACGGTTTCGGATATTTACATCGGCGAGATTCTGCTCTGCTCGGGACAGTCGAATATGCAGTTCCGCATGGGCGAGGGCGCGGTCGAGGTTGAGCCGAGAGAGGCCGACGATATGCTGCGAATCTTCGTCTCCGAACGCATCGAGAAGGCCGAGCCGCTGACTCCTGCCGACGGCTGGACGAAGGCAAGACCCGAGAATATCGACAAATGGTCGGCGATCGGCTATCAGGCGGGGCGTGAGCTTCGCAAAAACGGAGTTCCGGCGGTCGGAATCGTCGCCTGCTCGCAGGGCGCGTCGGTGATTCAGAGCTGGATTGACGAGAAGGTATTTGTCGGAAGCGATGTAGACATACACGCGGAGGAGTTCAACTACGACTTCAGGCATCCGCTCTACTCCGCATGGAACGCGAACGGAAGACTCTATCATTATATGTTTGAAAGACTTGTCCCCTTCTCGTTCGGCGGCGTTGTCTGGTATCAGGGCGAGAGCAACTCGTCGGTTCCCGAGGGAAAGATCTACGACAGGATGCTCGACATGATGATAAGAAACTGGCGCGACGCGCTCAATGACAAAAAGCTCTTCTTCATCGTGATCCAGATCGCCGGCTATGAGTCCAAGGGCGAGGGCTGGAAGGAGATTCAGGATGCCGAACTCCGCGTGGAAAAGCTGACGCCGTATGTGAAGACGGTGATTTCGGCCGACGTCTGCGAAAATGAAATGATCCACCCGGTTACGAAATGGAAGCTGGCGAAACGGGTCGCCGACTGCTACTTTACGGAGGTAATGAAGTGAAGGTTTTACTTGTGAACGGAAGTCCGCATGAGCACGGATGTACCTGGACCGCGCTTTCCGAGGTCGCGTCAGAGCTTGAGAAAAAGGGAATCGACAGCGAGATCTTCTGGCTCGGAACCGAGCCGATAAGATCGTGTCTCGGCTGCGGCGGATGTTCGAAGGGGAATGGGTGCGTCTTCTCGAAGGTAGATAAGGACGACAAGGTGGGAGAATGCCGCGAAAAGCTCGCCGGGATCGACGGAATCATCGTCGGGTCTCCGGTGCATTACGCGGGCGCGTCGGGGCAGATCACGTCGTTCCTCGGAAGATTATTCTACTCGTCTTCATCGCTTTTGCAGGGAAAGCCGGCGTCAGCCGTGGTGTCCTGCCGGAGAGGCGGCGCGAGCGCGGCTTATGAACAGCTCTGCAAGTTTTTCCAGATGAGCAATATGCCGCTCGTGACGTCGCAGTACTGGAATCAGGTTCACGGAAACACGCCAGACGAGGTCAGACGCGACGAGGAAGGTTTGCAGACGATGCGCACGCTCGCCGACAACATGGCGTGGCTGCTTTATTCGATCAAGGCGGCCGGACTTCCGCTCCCCGAGCGCGAGGCGAGACTCCGCACCAATTTTATAAGGCTCTGAGTCAAGACACAAACAAGGCTTCATACCGACGCCGCTCACCGTGAATTCCGGTGGGCGGCGTTTTTATATGGGTGTAAAAGTAACAAAAATGTAAATATTGACCAGACTCCACTTGACAAAACAGTTGTAGTATGCTATAATCGTTTTGAAGAATAAACCGGAAGGGGTTGTTATAATGTTCATGAAGAAAATCGCAAAATTCGCCGCGCTTTCGGCCGCCGCCGCGCTGATTCTCACGGCCTGCGGAGCGTCCGGGGGAATGGAAAAGGACGAGTACGCCGACAAAATTGAAGCCGCCGGAAATAATGTCTACCCACACTACGATTTTTCGGACAGCATTCCTGAGCTGATAGACGGGAAGAACGCCACGGTTGTCGCGACCATGACCGTAAAATCCCGCGGGGATTCTTACAGGATGGCTACCGAATACACGATAAAGCTCGGCGACGTCTACTTCGGCGACGTCAAGACGGGCGACGAGGTCACGCTTGTCACCGATTATTCGGTCTACGACGGCGAAACCTACCGCACCGCCGGATCGACCGTTTTCCGCGTCGGAGGCGAATACATGGTTCTCCTGAAGAGCGCGCCGATGAGCGATCTTATTCCCGAGTCGGGCAAGGACGGAGAGGTCTACTTTGTCTGCCCGTCAGACACTGGAGCCGTGAAGATCTCGGGCGAATACACCCCGGCGGGAGTTTTTGAGAGCTTCGGCTCGGTTTCCGAGCTTAAGAAAGGAGTCGCTGAATTATGCAAAGGCTGACATCTGACGTAAACGAAATCCTCGGTGAACGCATAGCAAATCACAGCGTGATTTCACTCGCCACGCTTGACGGAAACTATCCGGCTGTCAGATGCGTCAACGCGTATTACGAAAAGGGCGCGTTTTATATCATAACTCACGCAAGGTCGGACAAGATGAAGCAGCTCGCGGTGAATCCCTACTGCGCGGTCTGCGGCGAATGGTTCAGATCAAACGCCGTCGGAATTTCGCTTGGATGGGTCGGAGCCGAGGAAAACCGCGAGATCTTCGCAAAGCTTCGGACAGCTTTCGCCGAATGGATTGACAACGGCCATAACGACCTGAGCGACAAAAGCTGCATAATCCTGAAAGTACGGCTCACAAACGGCGTCCTCTTCTCGCAGGGAACGCGGTATGACGTTGATTTTACCAACTTCAGCTGATATGAAGAAGTTTATATTAGCTCTTCTCGCCGCGTTTTCGCTGATTTTCGCGCCCTGCGGCGGAACCCTGCCCGATCCGGCCGACGAGTACGCCGATCTCATCGACGCGGCCCCTAATACGCTTTTCGCCTGCGGCGGAGCTTCGGCAGAGAGTATTTCCGAGCTTATCGAAAGCCGCCATCCCGAGATCATCGCGACGGCACAGGTTGTTTCGCGCGGCGAACCGTCGGACTCGATGACGCCGTATGACCTCACGCTGACCGAGGTCTTTGTCGGCGATCTCAAAAAAGGCGACAGCGTCACGGTTCTCGCGAACTACGCCGCGAAGGACGGAAAGGTCGTATCAAAATCAAACAGCGGGCAGAAGGCGTGGCGTGTCGGGAGCGAATATCTTATCTTCATCTCAGAAATCGGCTTTGAGAAGGGCGAGTTTGTCGGAACCTACGGAAACGTCACCCGCTATCCCGGTTACATAAAGATCTCGGGAGAATTCGACACGTCGGTTTTCGACGGAAAATATGAATCGGTAAAGGAGCTTGTGAAAGATGTCAGAAAGATCACGAAGGAAATCAAAGCTTAGCGCGGTACTTTTTCTCATTCTCGGAGTCGTTCTTCTGCTCGCGTCCTGCGAAAAGACCGACGACTACGCGAAGCTCTGCGAGGATAACCGCGATCCGGAGATAAGAAGAAAGGTCTACAACGCGGTAAGTCTAGACGACTTTTTAATGAACGTCCGCCCGGAATCGGTCGTGACGGCGAAGATAATCGAACGCGGCGAGCCTTATCTTGCCGATGATCCGGACGAACATATGATCGACAGCTTCACGCCGTATGAGATCGAGATCACCGAGTCGATGGCCGGAACGCTCAAAAAGGGCGACCGTGTCACGCTCGCCGGATTCTACGCGGCAAAGAATGGCGTGGTCGTGATAAAGCCGTCGGGCGACACTCCGGTGTTCAGCGTCGGCGCGGAGTATCTGATCGCGATGGATCCGGTCGACAGCGAGAGGGTTTACGGCGGGGTCGACGCGGACGTCATTTACGTTCCGCTGAGTCAGGCGACCGCGAAAATCTCGGGAAAATTCTGCGCTTATGATATACTTTCCGAGTATTCGTCAAGGTCGAAGCTCCTCGCGGCGGCAAGGGAAGGCGCGAAGCTCATGAATGAAACGGTTGACGATTATAACGTGACCGCACAGAGACTTTCGGCTTACACTGGAACCTACATACTCCCGGACAAATCCGTGGCGACGCTCGACGAGCTTATCGAAAAGTCGGGATGCGACATTATAGTCGCGGCGAAGTTTGCCTCGCGCGGAGAACCCTTGGCTGACGCGAACGGATTTCTGAAGACTCCGTATAAGCTGACGGTCACGAATTCTTTCATGGGTGACGCCAAGTCCGGCGGCGAGCTGGATTTTGAGGCCGATTACGGATTCATCGATTACGACAACAAGGAAAAACGTCAGTCCACGTATTTTAACGATCATCCGCTCTTCAGGGTCGGCGGCGAATATCTGCTCTTCCTCAAAAAGGACGGGGATAAGATCACGCTCTGCAAGGGATACGAGCCCTACACGGCCGTGATTTATCCGGACGGACATTTCAGACGTCAGAGCGACGGACGTTCGCTGACCGATGAGTACGGAACACCGTTCGCGGCTTATCAGGACGCAAAGTCGCTTTTTGCCGCGCTTTCAGGTAAGTGAAAACAGAATATATCTGCCTCCCGCGGATAACGCCGCGGGATCTTTTTGTAAATAAAGTGTGAACCCGCTTGACTTTCCCGACACTCGATGGTATAATATTAAATGATATACAACTGACGATATACATTGAGGAGGAACATATGGCACCCAGAAACAAATTCACACGCGAGGAAATGATTGCCGGCGCGCTTAATGTTGTGAGAAAGTGCGGCTTGGCTTCGCTCACTGCCAGAGCGGTTGCGGAGGAGCTTGGAGTCTCGACCCAGCCGATTTTCACCTGCTTCGGGACGATGGACGAGCTGAAATCCGAGGTCAGGACGGCCGCTGTGAGAGTGTACAAGTCCTATGTCGCCGAGGGGCTTAAGAACCGGATCCCATTCTTCGGTTTCGGAATGCAGTATATCCGCTTCGCGCGGGAGGAACGCGAGCTTTACCGGCTGCTCTTCATGACCGGAAACGACACGATCGAGGCCATGGAAGGCGCGAAGGATATAATCATGGACTCGCTGATGAAGCTTTACAAAATGAAACAGAACGAGGCCGAAAGATTCTACCGCGATATGTGGCTTATCGGCAGCAGCCTTGCCGCGCTTGTCGTGACCGATTCCTGCCCGTATGACGACGAGACGATCGGAAAGCTCCTGACCGGGTTCAGTGTCAGCATCGTCAAGGCGATCAAGGAGATTCCGGGCTTTGTCGATGGCAGCTTTGACCGCGATGCTGTTTTCAGATCAATTATCAAGTGAGAATTATGAAACAGTCGAAATTTTTTATAGGAAACATTCCGGTTCTCGTCTGCGGCGGGGATTCGGAAAAGGCCTTCCTCTTTGTCCACGGACTATGCGGAAACAAGGAGGAGGCGATCCGCTTCGCCGCTGTCGCGGAAAAGCATGGATATCAGACGCTGAGCTTTGATCTCCCCGGGCATGGCGGGCGGAAGGATGAGTCAAAGCTCGTTCCGTGGGACGTGATTCCCGAAATACGCCGGGTCTATGAATTCATGAGACGGAGATACAAGGCGATCTCGCTCCGGGCGATCTCGATCGGAGCTTATTTTTCGCTTTCCGCGCTCTCAGGAGAGCGGATTTCGGAATGCCTTCTCTCGTCGCCGCTCTGCGATATGGTCGATATTATAGGCGGCATGATGGCGATGGCCGGAGTTGATGAAGCGGAACTCGAAGAGAAGGGCGTGATTCCGACCGCGTCGGGACAGACTCTTTCGTGGCGGTATCTTCTCTGGGCGCGCGTGCATGAGGTTCACGTTCCGTGTCACACCGAAATACTCTACGGCTCGCGCGACGAGCTGATCCGCCGCGAGGTTATCGACAGATTTGTGGAAAACGAGGACTGCGGACTCACAGTCATCGACAGCGAACACTGGATTCACACTCCCGAAGCTGTGGCGGAGATGGAAAAGTGGGAAGAAAAGACGCTTGAGGCCGCGGACAACAGCTGAAATATTTTGGAAGGAAAACGTGATTTGTGCGCGAGTCCCGTCGACAAGAAAATGATGAATTACATAAACATAACTCCGGAAAACATCAATACAGAGCATCTTTCCTGCATAATCCGGATAAAGAAGCCGCATCCGGGCGTCGAGAAGAAGCGCGAATGGCTGCGGGAAAGGCTTTCGGACGGACACGTCTTCCGGAAGCTCGACTTCAGGAGCTGCGCTTTCATCGAATATGCGCCGCTCGACAAGGCGTGGGTTCCGGTCGTATCGGACGTCGTGGAAGGCACGAACGAAGGGAATTTTCTCTACATCTACTGCCTCTGGGTGACCGGCGAGGCGCACGGAAAGGGAGTCGGCCGCGAGCTTATTGAGTACTGCGTCTCCGACGCGAGATCGAGGGGATATTCGGGCGTCTGTATGCTCGGCTCGGATAAGCAGAAGGCGTGGCTTTCAAGTCAGAGCTTCGCGAAGAAATTCGGGTTTGAAAAGGTCGACGCGACCTCGTATGGCTACGAGCTTCTCGCGCTGTCGTTCGACGGGAAAATTCCGCGCTTCACGGAATCCGCCAGAGCCGGAAGCGGGGAGAAAAAGGGAATCGCGCTCTACTACGACTTTCAGTGTCCCTACATCCTTGAACGGATAACAAAGGTCAAAGAATACTGCGGGGAGAAGGGAATTCCGGCCGATTTCATCGAGGTTGACACGCTTGAAAAGGCGAAATCGCTCCCCTGCGTCTTCAACAACTTCGCGCTTATGAATGACGGAAAGCTTGTGACGGTGAATCTGCCCGATCCGTCGATGATAGAAAGGCTGATGAAATGAAAAAACTGCTGATACCGCTTATGTCGCTGACTTTTCTTGTCGGATGCGGGGCAAATGAATCGGAGTTCAGCGAGGTGAAGAATCCCGGAAGCTATACTATCGAAGCCGGGAAGCTGAACACGACGCTTTCGCACTCATATGAGCTTTCGGCCGGGGACACGATAAAGGTCGGAATGGACGTCGGCGCGGGCGAGTTTGAGATCACGATAAAATCGGACGGCGATCCGGTCTACGAGGGTAACGGAGCCGGGCTTGACGATTTCACGGTGAACATTCCGTCAGACGGAGTTTACACGATCTCGGTCGCGGGAAAGGACGGGCAGGGAAGCCTGAGCTTTGAGATTATAAGAGATGGGGAAAATAAGTAAATATCAGAAGCTCTGGGAATACGTCGCGTCAAGAGAGGGCGACAGCTTCATGCTCGGGTTTGACGAGATCGGCGTGATTTCGGGCGTTCCGCTCGACCATTCGTTTCTCAGGGCGAAGAAAGAGCTTGAGGATTTCGGCTGGCGGGTCGGGAAGATCTCTATGAAGGCTGAAAAGGTTGAGTTTCTCAGAATATGAAGAGTCTGCTTGACTACACGAAAAATATCCGCGCGATATTACCGGACAGTTTCAGATTCATAAGAAGTGACTTCCCGGCGAAGCTCAGTCCGCGCGACTTTGAATTCCTGCGTGAAAACAAGATCATGACGGCGGTTGACCTGCGCTCACCCGAAGAAGCCGCGAAAAAGCCCTGCGTTCTCGCGGGGCTTTCGGATTTCAGATATCTGAATCTTCCGGTAAACGGCGGCGGTGCGATTCCCGGATCGCCGGACGAGGTTGTGAATTCGTATATCGCGATGCTCCGCGGGATCGACGCGATTCTCGACACGATTAAAAATTCCGGGAATGTCATCTATTTCTGCAACGCCGGAAAGGACCGCACCGGAGTGGTCTCCGCGCTTCTCCTGTCGGAGCTTGGATATGACTCAGAGTACATTGTCCGCGACTACCTTGAAAGCGGCGAGAATCTGCGTGTGGAACTCGAAGCCTACGCGGGGAGGGGAGCCGATATCCGGGTGATAACGCCGAGACGCGAGTATATCGAGGGTTTTCTCAGAGCCGCGGCTCATAACGGCAAAATAAGTCGAGAGGACGGCGGCACTTCTGTGGTATAATATTCTCATAAGGAGATGAGAGCATGGATGAACGGATTCTGGCGGTTCAGCGTATGCAGGATTATATCGGCGAAAATCTCGACTCGCCGATAACGCTTTCCGACCTTTCGGAGGTTTCATATTATTCACCGTGGTATTCGTACAGGCTTTTCAGAGAGCAGCTTTCGATAACCCCGGCCGGGTATGTGAGAAAATTACGGCTTTCGAGGTCAGCTCTGAAGCTTAAGAACAACGGCTGCCGCGTTATCGACGCGGCGATGGAGCTTGGCTTTGGCAGCGCGGACGGATATACGCGCGCGTTTTTCCGCGAGTTCGGAATGACTCCGGTCGAGTACGCGAAGAATCCGGTTCCGATCACGCTTTTCATTCCTTATGGAGTAAAATATCGGAATCTCAGAAAGGAATTCGTGAAAATGGATAATGTTAAGAACATTTTCATTCAGGTAGTGAAAAAACCGGCGAGAAAGGCTGTGATAAAGCGCGGGGTTAAGGCGGAGAGCTACTTTGCGTACTGCGAGGAGGTCGGATGCGACGTCTGGGGAACGCTTATGAGCATGGATTCGCTCTGCGGCGAGCCTGTCTGCCTCTGGCTCCCCGAAAAGTACATTGCTCCCGGAACCTCGAAGTACGTTCAGGGAGTAGAAAGAGGGGACTCTGACGGAAGGATTCCGGACGGGTTTGAGGTGATCGACCTTCCCGAGGCCGAGTATCTGATGTTTCAGGGCGAACCTTTCGCTGAGGAGGACTATTGCGAGGCGATTTCGAGGGTTGAGCGGGCGATTGATACTTACGATCCGTTGGTTATCGGTTATGTCTGGGACGACGAAAATCCCCGGATTCAGCTCGAACCGAGAGGCGAACGCGGATACATTGAGCTTCGCGCGGTGAAGAGAAAGTGAGCTCGGGGAAAATCCGGTGGCTGCCGCGAAGCGGCGGCCACCTTTGCTGTAAATAAGCATGGCAAAAAAATCTGATTTTTTTTCGCAAAACCCCTTGACTCTGACATTATGTCAGGTGGTATAATAGTAGCGTGATCACAAATAACACCTTCGGAGGTAGAAAATGCTTAAAATAGGAGATTTTTCAAAGCTGTCGCGAATCAGCGTCCGTATGCTCAGACACTACGACGAAAACGGACTTCTTGTCCCGGTAGAGGTCGACAGATTCACCGGATACCGTTACTATGCCGAGGAACAGCTGAAAAAGGCCGCTGAGATAACGACTTTGCGCGACCTTGGCTTCGGAATCCCGCTTATGAAGGAAATGCTCGCGAAAAACGACGCCGATTTCACGATGTCGATGTATTCCGAAAAGCGCGAGGAGCTTTACCGCGAATACGGTCAGATCGCGGCGCGGATACGCCTTATCGAGGCGGCGATGAAGAGTCTCGGAACCGAAGATCGGTTCAGAAAGGAAAAAATCATGGATTACAAAGTTACCAAAAAGACCTTCCCCGAATGCTACGCCGCTACCGTACGCATGACTATCCCCACCTACGAGTGCGAGGGAATGGTCTGGAGCGTTCTCGTGTCCGAGACAGCGAATCTGAATCTCGTTCCGGCCGATCCCTGCCTCTGCTGTGTCGAGTTCCTCGACGGCGAGTTCAAGGAGGAAAATGTTGAGATCGAGGCGCGCAAGACGGTTGTCGGACACTATCCCGACACCGAACACGTGAAGTTCCGCACGATTCCGGAAATCACCTGCGCGACAGTCATCCACAAGGGTTCCTACGCGAAGATAGGCGACGCGAACGCCGCTGTCGCCGAATGGGTACGCGAAAACGGATATACCTTCGCCGGGAATATGTTCAATATCTATCACGTAAGCCCGCACGAGACTTCGGATCCCGACGAGTTCGTGACCGAGGTCTGCTATCCGATCGTGAAGTGATCCGGCGCGGGGGATTTTGTCAGCGAGTGCAGGCAGCCGCAATTCGCGTCGCCTGCGGCCGGGAGTCCACTACGGATTTCCGGCCATCCATGCCCCATTCACGCAAGCCAGCGAGGCTGCCGCAAAACGCGGCAGCCTCGCTGGTTTTATCTATGGTATTTTTGTAAAATACGTACGCTGGAGCAAATTCTGATAAATCCGATGTTTTATCAGCCATCCGAATTCATATCACGCCCCGACAGCCGTACGCCATTTATCCCTTCGCGTTACAGCCCCGGTCCGATCTGCCTGTCCGACCATCCGGCGTTCCTGTAATCCCGCGTGAAGGTCACGTGGCGCAGCGTCGCGCAGACGCGCGAGACGGTTTTTGAGTAAACCGCGTAGTCGAGCGTCGGATTTCCGCTGTATGCCTGATCTCCCGCGAGCGCGAGGATCGGCGTTTCGCGGTTCAGCGTGTGCCACGTCGTTTTCATGAATCCGTAGAGCGAACCCGCCTTTACGGTGTTTATCGCCGCGGCGATGTTCGCGCGGTCCGAGAATGGACAGCAGATTACGTCGAATCCGTTCCTTGCGAACTTTTCGGACGATTTCCAGTTCTCGCTGCGGACAAGATACTGCCAGTCGGCGATGATTATGTCACGGCTGAGATTTTCGATCATTATGCCGGCGAATTCCTTTGACGAATTCGACTCATAGCGTTCGCCGGGCTTCAGATTTTCGGACTTCACGTCCTCGCGGCAGAGAAGCATATCCGCCCAGATCACCGCGCGGCGTCCCTTGGATTTCAGATCGTCCGAGACTTCGTTTAAGTATTCGCAGAGATCGTGCGCGACTTTAGCCGAATCCTCACCCTGACCGAGATCGTCGGCCTCGTCACAGCCAAGGAGGAAATATTCTCCCTTGCCCGAGATTTCAATAAGCTCGTCGCGGATGTTTTTCAGAAGCTCCCTGACGCACGGCTTTTCGTAGTCCCACACCCAGCCGTAGAATCCCGGCTTGTAGAGATATTCGAGCCACGGAGCCTTGTCGAGGACGACGTGCTTTCCGCTCGCTCCCTGACGCGCCATCGCCGCGTGCCCGAGATGTTGGAGCATCGGGATCACTTCAAGTCCGAGCGAGTTTGCCCGGCGGCAGAGCGCACGGATTTGTTCCTTAGTATAGGCCTGCGGCCACGCCATTTCGGGGAAGCTCTCAAGCGCGATCATTCCCCAGAACTCGATCACGATATGCGTATAGCGCGAGATCGCGGCGAGATAGACGATCTTTTCGAGAAACTCAAAGGTCGTCTCGGGAAAAACGCAGATATGCACCGCGCGGAAGCCGATCGCGGGTTCGCCGTTCGTAAGTCCGCAGGCGGCCTTGTAGAGAAGCTTGTCATAGCAGAAGATCTTTTCGAAAAACGTGACAAATCCGCGCATCATCGCGCTGTAATTACGTCCGGCGATGTAGACTCCGCGCTCAGTGATGTTCAGAACAAACTCCCCGGTGAGAGCAGCTTTTTCAGGCTCGCCGAGCGTGATTTCGAAATTTTCGCTGTCATAAACAGGCTTGTGCTTTAATCCGTAGGTGTAGTTTCCGAGAATGTCGGTGATGATCGGATCGCTCGCCGACTCCGGAAGGTGGATTTCAAGCGGACGGTCGATTATGAAATATTCCATTTTTATCCCTCGAAGCTGTTCAGCTTTTCAGCCGCGGCGTCCCACGCGTTTGATTTTGACTCATAGAAGGACGCCATTTCGATATTTTCGTACGCCAAGATGTTCGCCGGGCTTGCCGCTCCGGTCGTGATGTTGATCGTCGTGCCGTAACAGGAGTCAAACGGCAGACGCATCGCCGCGCGGATCATTTCAAGCATCTCGGGAACTTCCTCGTCGCGCGTGTACTTGTCGCGGAGCGCGACCTCGTAGTAAGCCGGGACGACATCCTTCATGCTGTAGTATCCCAGAGCCTCCATCACGCGGCAGGTGAGTCCGATGTCGGACGCGGTCTTCGGTATGAACATGATTCCGGTCGCGGTTCCGATCGGCGTGATGTGATTTTCCTGATTTTCGTCGAGCTTCGGATAGGGAATGATTCCGAAATCCGACTTCATGTTGCGCATGATTTCACCCTCGGTGACATAAAGATAGGAGATGTAGAAGAGCGCGCGATCCTCAACGAGAGTTTTCGCGAAGGCCGTGAAATCGACCGCTTTCGTCTCGTCGACAAGATAATCGGTCGAGAAGAAGAGCTTCGTGCGCTCATACGCGCTGACCAGCCGTTCGAGCGAATTTTTGTCGCGGAAGACCTTTCCGTCCTTGTCGATCGAGAAAACGTGCGCGTCAAGCGCGGTTCCCGCGAGTCTTAGCGGAACGTCCTGAAGATAGCAGCCGATCCGGTCGTTTTCCATGTCGATCTTCGAATCGCCGTTGAGGTCGTCGGTCACGGCCTCGGACATCTCGATCATCTTGTCCATTGTCCACTTTCCCTGACGTACGAGTTCGTATGGGTCTTCGAGGTTATACTGCTCGACGACGCTTTTGTTGAAATATGTGATGACCGCGGTCTTGTATAGCGAGAGATTCGCGTCGCCCACGGCACAGTAGAGCTTTTTGTTTATCGAGAGATCCTTGGAAAGTCCCGAAAGCCACCACGGATTCGAGAGATCGATGTCGGTCTGGCTGTTCAGATCGGCGAAGATTCCGTTCATCACGGCCGGCATCGTCACCGCGACAAGACCCGTGACAAGATCATATGAGCTGTCTCCGGCCATGACCGTGTTCGTTATGAGATTGTTGTAAATCTCGCGCTCGTCCCAGCCGCCCGACTCGCGGCGGTAATTGAACTTGATTCCGAAATGCTCCTCGACCATCTGATCGCGGTTGAAAAGCGCGTCGTTCACAAGCTCGCCGTTCGACTCGTCAGGGAACTCATATCCGATCGCGGTCGGCATCAGAATTGTGAACTCGCGGTCGCCGTTGTCCTCCTTCGGAAGCTTGAAGAGCGATTCTTCGGTCGTAACCTCGGGTTCGGTAGTCAAAGTGTCGCTGTTTCCCGGATCCTTTGCGGATTCGCCGCAGGAAAAGGCCGACGCGGCGAGGATCAGGGCGAGAGTCAGTGCGGATAATCTTTTTTTCATGGCTGTGTCTCCTGTCGTGATTGATTTTCAATAAAATTATACCATCTTCAAGGGGACAGGTCAAGTGCGTTTATGAATTTCTATGAAAACATTGATACGAATGTTTCTCTGAAGCGCGAGAAAAATCCTCCGCGGAAATCCACGGAGGACTTGGTTTATGAAAGTACGCTTATCAGTAAGCGATACCCTGCCACTTCATGGCGTCGGCGATCTTCAGGAAGCCCGCGATGTTCGCGCCGGCGACAAGGTTGAGCTTGCCGTCCTCGGTCTTGCAGTCGTATTCCTTAGCCGCTGCCGCGGAGTTGGCGTAGATGTTCTTCATGATGTCATGAAGCTTTGCGTCAACCTCCTCAAAGGTCCAGCTGAGTCTGATCGAGTTCTGGGTCATCTCAAGACCGGAGGTAGCGACGCCGCCGGCGTTTGCCGCCTTTGCCGGGCCAAAGAGAACGCCGTTCTCGTGGAAGAGCTCGACTGCCTCGGGAGTCGAAGGCATATTCGCGCCCTCGGCGACCGCGATGACACCGTTCGCGATAAGAGCCTTAGCACCCTCGGCGTCAAGCTCGTTCTGGGTCGCGCAGGGAAGCGCGATGTCGCACTTGACAGTCCAGATGCCCTTGCAGCCTTCGTAGTACTTCGCGCCCGGAACACGCTCAGCGTACTCCTTGATGCGTCCTCTCTCTACTTCCTTGATCTGCTTGACGACGTCGAGCTTGATTCCGTCCTCGTCAACTACGTAGCCGTTCGAGTCGGACATTGCGATGACCTTCGCGCCGAAAGATGTTGCCTTCTGGTTTGCGTAGATAGCGACGTTGCCCGAGCCGGAGACAACGACGGTCTTGCCCTCAAAGGAGAGTCCGTTGTCCTTGAGCATTTCGTTGGTGAAGTAGCAGAGACCATAGCCGGTAGCCTCGGTACGGGCGAGCGATCCGCCGTAGGAGAGACCCTTTCCGGTGAGAACGCCGGTGAACTCGTTGCGCAGTCTCTTGTACTGGCCGAACATGAAGCCGATCTCACGTGCGCCGACTCCGATATCGCCTGCCGGAACGTCGGTGTCAGCACCGATGTGCTTGGAAAGCTCGGTCATGAAGGCCTGGCAGAAGCGCATGATCTCTCCGTCGCTCTTGCCCTTGGGATCGAAGTCGGAGCCGCCCTTGCCGCCGCCCATAGGAAGGCTGGTGAGCGAGTTCTTGAAGCACTGCTCGAATCCGAGGAACTTGATGACCGACGCGTTGACAGACGGGTGAAGTCTCAGACCGCCCTTGTACGGACCGATTGCCGAGTTGAACTGGACGCGGAAGCCGCGGTTGACCTGAACCTTGCCCTTGTCGTCGACCCACGAGACTCTGAACTGGATGAAACGCTCAGGCTCTACGATGCGGTCGAAGATTCCTGCCTCGATGAGATCGGGACGCTTGTCGGCGACCGGTTCGAGCGACTCAAGGACTTCGCGGACAGCCTGCTGGAACTCAGGCTCATTGGGATTACGCTTGCAGACCGTCTCATAGACGCCCGCAAGGTACTGATTCTTGAAAGACATTTTATGTACCTCTTTTCAAAATAGTTCACGGATTTTATCGCGTTAATTCGGGACGATATAATTATACTACATTTTCATGGATTTTGCAATAACCCTTGGAAAATTCCTTTGTTCCAAAGTGTAAAAAAACTTTTAATACACATTTTATAGAAATACTACAAATAAATGTAATTATTACAAATTATTCCAAATAAATATAGAAACTGGAAAGTAGAGGAGGTGCGGGTTTGGAAAACGAGAGAAATCTCAGGGTGTTTATAAAGAACGGATTACTTTTGACGCTTTCGTCGCTTGTGATGCGGATGATCGGCGTAAGGTTCAACGCGTTCATAACGGCGAAAATCGGCGCGGACGGAATCGGACTTTATACGCTTATAATGAGCGTTTACGGCTTCGCGGTGACGCTGGCGACCTCTGGAGTCGGACTCGCCTCGACACGGATGTGCGCCGAGGCGAAGGACGAAAAGACCCGCCGCGCGTCGATTCTGAGACTTTCGATCTACGCGCTTGTCTGCGGAATAATCTCATTTTCCGCGCTCTTTTTCGGGAGCCGGTTCATTTCGGAAAAGCTGCTCTGCGACGAGAGATGCGTGAGATCGATAAGACTCCTCGCGCTGAGTATGCCGTTCATCGCGCTTTCGGGAGTCTTTCACGGATATTTCTCGGCGGTCAGAAAGGCGTATAAAAGCGCGGCGGTTTCGGTGTTCGAACAGCTCTTCCGGATATTCGCGACGATCTGGCTTCTGCTTTATTTTGTGCCAGACGGACTTGAATACGCCTGCGCCGCGCTGGTCGGCGGCGGGATGCTCTCGGAGATCGCGTCGTTTTTCGCGGCTTTTCTGCTTTTTCTGATCGAGAGGCGGTTTTCCGGGAAGGCTTCCGGAAAATCACACAGCCCGTACGAGTCGGGACTCTGGAAAAAGCTCTTCTCGATCACTCTCCCGGTCGCGGCCGCGGCTTATGTGCGCTCGGGCTTCACGACGCTTGAACACATCCTGATTCCTCGTGGGCTGCGCGAAAATCCCGCGACGGCCGAAAAGGCTCTCGCGTCGTACGGAATTCTCTGCGGAATGGTCATGCCGGTGATAATGCTTCCGACGGCGTTTTTATATTCGTTCACGGGGCTTTTGATTCCCGAGTTCGCCGAGTCGGTCTCGCGTGGGGAGGACGAGCGGATCTCCTCAATGTCCGAGCGCGCGATAAGACTCACGCTCTGCTTTTCGCTCGGCTGCGCGGGATTCATGTACTGTTTCTCGCATGAACTTGGGATGACGATCTACAATTCGTCTGAGTGCGGGGACTTCATTCTGCTGATGTCGCCGCTGATTCCGGTGATGTATTTCGATCACGCGGTCGACTCTATACTCAAGGGACTCGGCGAGCAGCTCTACTGCATGAAGGTGAATATCCTCGACTCGGCGATGTGCGCGCTGATGGTCTTTTTCCTCTGCGGAAGGATCGGAATTTACGGATTTGTCGTGACGATCTATATAAGCGAGGCGGTGAACGCGTCGCTGAGCGTCGGGCGGCTCATAAAGCGCGTCGGGATGAATTTTTCTCCGCTGACGATAATAAAACCGACTCTCGGCGCGGCCGCGGCGATATCTGCCGTGAATTTCATGCCGCGCGAGGTCGGTCTTGTCAGTCTGACGCTTCGCGGAAGCGTGTTTTTGCTGGTTTATCTCGTGATGAATATAAGCGACTTCAGAGCCACCATTCAGGCGTCAGGCCGCCGAGCGTCACAACGCGGTCATTGTCGGAATCGAGCATGATTTCGATTTTCCTGAAATTTTCCGGGTCAAGCTGACTCATAAGCTCGCGGCAGGCTCCGCAGGGCGGCATTGCTTTGCCGTCTGAGGATATGGCGATCACGCGTTTTATCGAGTTTTCACCGTTTGTCAGCATATTGAAAATAGCGTTTCTCTCAGCACAGACGCCGAGCGTGCAGGCGGTGTCGACGCACACACCGACATATGTTTTGCCGGATTCCGATTCAATCGCCGCCGCGACTCCGCCAGCGTCGACATAAGCCGATACATTGCGCGGATTTATCACGGCTTTTGCCGCGTCGTAAAGTTTCTGCCATTCGGGTGTCATTTTGTCCTCTTTATATAACTACGGCCGCCCGGATGACGGGCGGTCGTACAGAGCGGGCGGCCTTGCCGCCCGCGTTTTATTTTTTCTCAGTTTACCTTCACGGTCCAGCCCATCGTGTCCGGGAGCTTGCCCCACTGGATTCCGGTGAGATTGTCGTAGAGCTTCTGCGCGATCTTGCCGATCTTGCCGCCGTTGACGATCATCTTGTCGCCGTTGTCGTTGAGCTCGCCGATCGGGCTGATGACAGCCGCGGTTCCGGTTCCGAAAGCCTCGTCGAGCTTTCCGGCCTTCTGAGCGTCGATGACCTCCTGTACCGCGAGCTTTCTCTCGGTGACCTTGTAGCCCCAGCTCTTAAGAAGCTCGATGCAGGACATACGGGTGACGCCGGGGAGAATGCTTCCGGTCTCGAGCGTCGGGGTGATGACCTCGCCGTCGATGACGAAGAAGACGTTCATCGCGCCGACCTCGTCGATGTACTTATGCTCGATACCGTCGAGCCAGAGAACCTGCGCGTAGCCGAGTTCCTCAGCCTTCTTCTGGCCGATGAGCGAAGCCGCGTAGTTTCCGCCGCACTTCGTGAAGCCGGTTCCGCCTCTGACGGCGCGGACATATTCGGTCTCGATGAAGATCTTGACGGGATCAAGTCCGGCCTCATAGTAAGCCGCGACGGGCGAGAGGATGATCGCGAATATGTAGGTCTTCGAGACGTGTACGCCGAGGTGCGGGTCGGTCGCGAAGATGAACGGACGGATGTAGAGCGAAGTGCCTTCCTTGGTCGGAACCCAGTCAGCGTCGGTCGCAACGAGAGTCTTTATCGCGGTGAGAACGTCGTCAGGATTTACCTGCGGGATGCACATACGTTCGTTGGTGCGGTTCATACGCTCGATGTTCTTCTGCGGGCGGAAGAGCTGAACGTGTCCGTCGGGAGTTCTGTAGGCCTTGAGTCCCTCAAACATCTCCTGCGCGTAGTGGAATACCATCGAAGCCGGGTCGAGCGAGAAGTTCTGGTAAGGGATGATCCGTGCGTCGTGCCAGCCCTTGCCCTCGGTGTAGTTCATGACGAACATATGGTCGGTGAAGTAGTTGCCGAAGCCGAGCTTGTTCATATCCGGCTTTTCCTTCGGATGAGTGGTTTTTTCAATTTTAATATCGAACATTTTCAGTTCCTCCAGTTTTATTCGATTTAATATATTATAACTCTATCGGACCCCGATTTCAATGCACAAATTGTAAACAAAAGCGTCCGCCGTGGTTCCACGGCGGACATAGGGGAAATTACTGATTGTTTACTTCTTCGAGCTGTGCCTCGATCGCGTCCTTGTAGGAGGCGAGGAGCGAAGCGACGGCGGTGTCGCCAGCGCGCAGCTTAGCCGAGAGATCGTTGGTGTAGTCGGTTCCGATGCTGTAGACGGGTCCGAGATTCGGAGCGGCCGATTCGAGGATGATTCCGAGCATTTCTATCGAGTCGTCGTTGCGGAGATTCTTTGCTTTCAGAGTGACCTCGGAGAAGGTCGGCCATACATCCTTGTAGTAGATGTAGTTGATAGCGTCGCCGACAACCGCCGAACGAACGGGATCCTTGCAGGTGACCGGGATAGCGACGCCGCAGGCCGGGTAGGCGATACCCTCATAGTAACGCTCCTGCTTTTCGTCGAGCTTCGGATAGGGAAGCGCGCCGAACATGAAGTCGAGGTTTCTCATGCGGTTTGCCTTCGCTACCTCAGAGCATCCGAAGAGCGCACGCTGAACCTCAAAGCAGTTTATGTAGGATCCGGCGGCGTCGTCGCCCGAGAAGTGGCCGAGGTAGATCGAGCCGTCGGTCGCGCCGAGCATCTTCGCGATCTTTTCACAGCCTTCGAAGAATCTGTCGGTCGTTCCTCCGGTCAGCGCGGCCTTGCCGTTCTGGTTGGTTATCGCGTCCTCGCCGAAATAGTGGAGCCAGCCCGCGCCCGCGTTCGAAGCCGAACTCATGCCCCAGACGCACTTTCCGTCGTCCTTCCACTCGAATTTTTCGTCGCCGTTGAGGTTAGCGGCGGCCTTGCAGTAGGTGTTGAGAACGTCGATAGTCCATGTACCGTTTCTGACAAGGTCATAAGGCATATCTAGCTTCAGGCTCTCGGCCATGTCCTGATTGAAATAGAGCATACCGATAGCGTCGACGCAGCAGAGGTGCGAGTAGCCGAGTCCGGTGTAGAGCTTACCGTTGACCGTCATGAGGCTGTTGAAGTTGTCAAGCCACCATTCTTTGTCGAGCTGAGCCTCAGAGTAGTCGAGAAGGTTATAATAGTAACCTTCACTTGAAAAAGTGTAGTAGTTGGTCGAATAACTCTGATAGACGATTTCATAGAGGTCGTCGCCCGCGGTGATCATCTGACGGACTGCCGCCGGAACTTCGTTAAGAACTTCCATGTTTGTCTCGACCCACTTGATGCCCATCTTGTCTTCAAGCTTTCTGACCGCGTTGTACTGAGCGTCGTTGAGAGCGTCACCGTTGGTCTCCTGAGTGTCGATTCTGGCGTGCATCGAGTAGCAGTCGTCGATGTTGAGAACTCTGATTTCCTGTCCGTCATAAGCCTTTGAGAAGGTGTATTCCTCCTTGACCTCACTGGACGTTTCATCGCCAGAGGTGGTGGTTTCGCCGCCCGGCTTTGTGGTGTCCCCGCAGGAAGCGAGAACCGATACGGCCAAAAGTGCCGCGAGGAATAGGGATACGCGTTTGTTATTCATATTTTGTTCCTCCGAACTTATAGATTTATATATAGATTATACCATAAAAATCCCCCTTTGAAAAGTATATTTGTCTCGGATTGTGGACAGAATGTCGCATCGGGCGGAAAATTTACGGAGAATTTTCACTTTTTCGCGTCAGACTCTGGACAAAACACGCGAAATGTGGTATAATTATCCGGAGGAGGTAGAGTATGCCGGTTTTCTTCACACACGATCAGCCTGTTCTTCTGACAAAGCGTCAGACCACGTATTACAGCCATTATCACTATGAGGCTGAGCTTGTTTATGTTGTCAAGGGATCCTACCGCGTGATCTCAAAGGGCGTCACGTATGATCTTCACGATGGCGATATATGGCTCGGTTTTCCGTTTGACGAGCACAGCTATGTCGATACGGGGGATAATTACACGCTGATCGGAATCTTCGCGCCCGAGCATATCGGTTCGGTCGGAAGGCTTTTATGCACAAGACAGCCGGGGCGCACGGTTGTGAACGTCTCGGAGCTTTCGCCCGGATTCGGCGAGGAGCTTGTCCGCGTCGCGCAGATGTGGATGGCGACCGCCGTGGAAGACGCGGGTCTGAGGTGGAAATACTACAGGGACACAGATCCAGACGAACGCTATAAAGGACTGGAAATCACGCGGGAAGCGGTGCTCGCGTATCTTACCGCGTCGATGACCGAGCTTCTCGGCGCGATGAAGCTCAGCCCGAACGAGTCGCCGTGCGTCTACAGCATCCAGAAGGTCATGAATTACTGCGTGGCGAACATCAGCGATCCCGGGCTTTCGATGTCAAAGCTGACCGAGGCGGTCGGACTCAGCCGGAGTCAGATTTCAAGACTGATGTCGTCGATGATGAAGACAAGCTTTCCGGAATTCCTGCATTCTCTCCGGATAAAACAGGCGAGGTCGCTTGTGGGCTATACCGACAAGTCGATAATTGACATAGCGTATGAGTGCGGATTCACGTCGTCGCGGAACTTCAACCGGGTTTTCCACTCGGTTGTGGGAATGTCGCCGAGCGAGTTCCGGGAGCTCCGAAAGAAGCTCGGAAGCGAATCGACAATCTGACAGGCACAGTACAAAAACGGCCGCCGTGGGTTCACGGCGGCCAGAGGCAGAATCACTGATTATTTACTTTTTCAAGTCCCGCCTCGATAGCGTCCTTATACGACGCGAGGAGCGAAGCGACGTTCGTGTCGCCCTTCTGGAGCATCTGCGAGAGCTCATTGGTGTAGTCTATTCCGATGCTGTAGACACTTCCGAGATCCGGAGCGGCGGATTCAAGGATGATTCCGAGCATTTCGATCGAATCGTCGTTGCGAAGATTCTTTGCCTTCAGAGTGACCTCGGAGAAGGTCGGCCATACATCCTTATAAAAGATGTAGTTGATCGCGTCGCCGACGATTGCCGAACGGACAGGATCCTTGCAGGTGACCGGAATCGCCACGCCGCAGGCCGGATACGAAAGCTGACCGTAATAACGCTCCTGCTTTTCGTCAAGCTTCGGATAGGGAAGCGCGCCGAACATGAAGTCGAGATTTCTCATTCTGTTCGCCTTCGCGACCTCAGACACGCCGAAGAGCGCGCGCTGAACCTCAAAGCAGTTTATGTAGGAGCCGATTTCGTTGTCATTGAGTCCGCCGAGATAAATCGAGCCGTCGGTCGCGCCGACAGTCGCCGCGATCTTCTCGCACGCAAGGAAGAATCTGTCCGAGGTTCCCCCGGTGAGAGCCGCTTTGTTGTTCTGAGTGGTCACGATGTTCTCGCCGAAGAAGTGGAGCCAGTTCGCGCCGACATTATTCGGAGCGGAGAGTCCCCAGACGCACTTCCCGTCGTCCTTCCATGTGAAGCTGTCATCTCCGTTCAGATTCGCGGCGGATTTGCAGTAGGTGTTGAAGGTGTCGATCGTCCACTTGCCGTTTCTGACGAGATCATAGGGCATATCGAGCTTAAGGCTCTCGGCCATATCCTGATTGAAGTAAAGCATACCGATCGCGTCGATACAGCAGAGGTGCGAATAGCCGAGTCCGGTGTAGAGCTTGCCGTTGACAGTCATGAGGCTGTTGAAGTTCTGGAGCCACCAGTCATTGTCGAGCCTGATCTCAGAATAATCGAGAAGATTATAGTAGAATCCCTCGCTGGCAAAGGCGAAGTAGTTTTTCGAATTGCTCTGATAGACGATTTCATAGAGATCGTCGCCGGCCGTGACCATCTGACGCACAGCCTCGTGAATCTCGTTTTCGATGCTCATGTTCGTCTCGACCCATTTGATGCCCATCTTGTCCTCAAGCTTTCGGACGGCTTCATACTGAGTGTCGTTGAGCGTGTCGCCGTTGGTCTCCTGAGTGTCGATTCTCGCGTGCATCGAGTAGCAGTCGTCGATGTTGAGAACCCGGATCTCCTGACCGTCATAGGCCTTTGAGAAGGTGTATTCCTCCTTGACCTCGGCAGATGGTTCGCCGCCGGATGTCGTGGTTTCGTCGCCCGGCTTTGTGGTGTCGCCGCAGGAGACGAGCGCGGACACCGCTAAAAGTGCCGAGAGAAAAAGGGAAACGCGCTTGTTATTCATAATCTGTTCCTCCGAATTTGTTTTTTCGTATACATATATTATACCATAAAGAACGGCTTTTGTAAAGCATTATTGTATCAGGCTGATGACAGAATGTAGCATTTTGCGCTGAAAACGAGAACCGCGGCGCGCTTTTTTCGTCGGACTCCTGACAGGATTACGTGATTTTTTTCAGAAAGGGGAGAAATATGCCGGTCTTTTTCACGCACAACCATCCGATAATCCTGATGAAGCACGAGATCACATACCACAGTCATTTTCACTACGAGGCCGAGATTGTCTTTGTCGTGAGCGGCGCGTACCGTGTGATTTCAAAGGGGGTCACGTATGACCTTCATGACGGAGATATCTGGCTCGGTTTCCCGTTTGACGAACACAGCTATGTCGATATCGGCGAAAACGTGACGATGCTCGGAATTTTCGCGCCCGAACATATCGGTTCGGTCGGAAGGCTTCTGTGTACAAGACGTCCCGGACGTCCGGTCGTGAATGTCTCGGAATTTCCGCCCGGCTTCGGCGGCGAACTTGTCCGGATCGCGCAGCTGTGGATGGCGATTGATCATCGCGAAAACCGCGTCCGGAACTGCGACCGGAAAGAAGTGATTGACAGGCACTATCTGGGGCTTCAGACAACGCGCGATACGGTGCTTGCGTATCTCTCGGCGGCGGTCGGCGAGCTTCTCGGCGCGATGGAACTGAGTCCGCGCGACTCTACCGGCGTCTACAGCATTCAGAAGATCATGAGCTTCTGCGTTGATAACATAAGCGATTCCGAGCTTTCGATGTCAAAGCTCACGTCGGCGGTCGGACTGAGCCGGAGCCAGATCTCGCGGCTCATGTCGTCGATGATGAAGACGAGCTTTCCTGAGTTCCTGCACGCTCTTCGCATACAGCAGGCGAGATCTCTCCTTAAATTTACCGACAAGTCGATCACTGATATTTCGTTTGAGTGCGGCTTCACGTCACAGAGGAGTTTCAACCGCGTATTCAGGAAAATGGTCGGTATGACGCCGAGTGAGTTCCGGTTACTCTACACGAGACTCGGAGATGATAATGATATTTGATATATTTCGCGTGTGTCGGTAAATTTTTTTATCACTCGCGAAATTTTGTTGAAAATACCCTTGCGAAAAACGTCCGGATGTGCTATAATAAATATTATATTGTTTGAAAGAGGATTTTCCAAATGCTTACGATCAAAAAACACATAGCCGATAAGCTCTTTGAGAAGTATTCGGCTCTCGTCCCGGCTCCGACGCTGACAGCCGACGATCTCGCGGGATTTCTAGAATATCCGCCAGACGATAAGCTGGGCGACCTCGCTTTCCCCTGCTTCAAGCTCTCAAAGGAGCTCCGCAAGGCTCCGCCTGTGATCGCCTCGACGCTCGCGGATGGACTTTCCGACGAGGTCATCGGTTCGGCGGCCGCTGTCGGCGGATATCTCAACATTAAAATAAACCCCGCGTACTTCGCCGGTCTCATTCCGGAGATCATAGGAAAAGGCGAGAAATACGGCTCGTTCGACTTCGGAAACGGCAAGACGGTCGTTCTCGACTACTCGTCGCCCAACGTCGCGAAGCCCTTCCATATCGGTCATCTCGGAACGACGGTCATCGGTCATTCGCTGAAGATGCTTCATGAGTTCGTCGGCTACAAGTGCGTCGGCGTCAACCACCTCGGCGACTGGGGAACTCAGTTCGGAAAGATGATCGTCGCCTACAAGAAGTGGGGCGACAAGGAAGCCGTCGAAAAGGGTCAGTGCGACGAGCTTGTCGCTTTGTACGTGAAGTTCCACGAGGAGGCCGAAAAGCATCCCGAGCTTGAAGACGAGGCGCGCCACGAGTTCACGAAGCTCGAACATCACGACGAGGAGAACATGAAGCTCTGGCAGTGGTTCATCGACATAAGCCTCAAAGAGTATCAGAAGACCTACGATCAGCTCGGAATCACCTTTGACAGCTACAAGGGCGAGAGCTTCTATTACGACAAGGTTCCGGCGGTTGTCGAGGAACTCCGTGAAAAGGGACTTCTCAAAATCGACGACGGCGCGTCGATTGTCGACCTCGAAAAGTACGGAATGCCGCCCTGCCTGATTCTCAAGAACGACGGCTCGTCGATTTACCCCTCGCGCGATATCGCCGCGGCCGAATACCGCAAGAAGACCTACGATTTCGACAAGTGCATTTACGTCACCTCGGCCGGACAGAGCCTGCATTTCGCGCAATGGTTCAAGGTCATCGAGCTGATGGGCTACGACTGGGCGAAGGATCTTGTCCACGTCCCCTACGGAACGGTCTCGATAAACGGCTCGAAGCTTTCGACCAGAGCTGGAAACGTTGTCGTCCTGAAGGAGCTTTTCGCCGAGTCGATCGAAAAGGTCAGCGAGATCATGACCGAAAAGAACCCCAACATCGAGAACAAGGATGAGATCGCCGAGGCGGTCGGAGTCGGCGCGATAGTCTTCTACTATCTCTCGAACAGCCGGATCAAGGATATCAATTTTGTCCTTGAGGACGCACTCAACTTCGACGGAAACACCGGGCCCTACGCTCAGTACACCTACGCGAGAACCTGCTCGATAATAAACAAGGCGGGCGGAGTTCCCGACGTTAAATTCGACGCGGCGTCGTTCACCGACGATTCCGAGATAGAGCTTGCCAAGACGCTCTCGATCTTCCCCGAAAAGGTGCTTTCCGCGCTCTCGGAGTACGAGCCGTCGGTTATCACGAGATACATTCTCGACGTTTGCGCGGCCTTCAACCGATTCTATCACGAGTGCCAGATCGTGACCGCTCCGGACGAAAAGGTGCGCGATCTGCGCGTTTCGCTCACCGCGGCGACGAAGAACGTCCTCGGCGCGGCGTTCGGACTCATCTGTATGAAGAAGACCGAGAAAATCTGATTACGAACAAATTATAAGGAGTAAAAATATATGTCAGGACACAGCAAATGGAAAAATATAATGCACAAGAAGGAGAAGACCGACGCTCAGAGAGCGAAGATCTTCACCAAGATCGGTAAGGAGATGGCCGTAGCGGTCAAGGAGGGCGGTCCCGACCCGATCGCGAACTCCAAGCTCGCCGCGCTCATCGCGAAGGCGAAGGCCAACAACGTCCCGAACGACAATATCGACCGCATCATCAAGAAGGCTTCCTCGGCTGACAGCGCGGATTACGAGGAGATCGTATACGAGGGCTACGGCCCCTGCGGAGTCGCCGTCATCGTCGAGACCACGACCGACAACCGCAACAGAACCGCCTCGGATGTCCGCCACTACTTCGATAAGTTCGGCGGAAATCTCGGAACGACCGGATGCGTCAGCTTCATGTTCACCGAAAAGGGCGTTATCGTTGTAGACAACGAGGACGAGGATGTGGATGAGGACAAGCTGATGGAGGACGCTCTCGAAGCCGGCGCGGCTGATTTCTCGGCTGACGACGGAATCTTTGAGATCACGACCGAGCCGGACGATCTCGATTCGGTCCGCGAGGCACTTGAGGCGAAGGGCTACAAGATCGCGTCGGCTGATCTTGACAAGATCCCTTCCTCCTACATCGCGCTCACCGATGAGGACGATATCAAGCACATGACCCAGCTTCTCGAAAACCTTGAGGACAACGACGACGTCATCGAGGTCTATCATAACTGGGAGAATATGCCCGAATAATTCTCTGACAGCGGCCGGATTCTTAGCCGTACAGAGCCTTAATAAAAGAGTCGCCCCGCGCGGAAATGCTCCGCGCGGGGCGATGTGTGTTTTTGTGTGGATGAGTTTATTTCATCGCGGCAACGGTCGCCTCAAAGTCAGCCTTGATCTTCGACTCGGACGAGGCGTATGCGGACGCGATGTTCGCGCTGTCATTGAGGACATTCTTGACGTAGCCCCAGTTGTAGACTATCGCGGTGTCGTAGACTTTTGACGCCAGAATAAGCTCGAGCATCTCGGCCGAATCCTCGTCGCGCAGACCCTTCTGGCGGATTGTCGTGTCGATGTATTCCGATGTGACGTATTCCTTCGAATAGTATCCGAGTGCGTCCATCACGTGTCCGGTCATGTCGAGGCGGTCGTTTGTCGCCGGAATCGTGTAGAATGTCGCCCACGCGCCGCTGACCGACGTTCGGTAATTTTCCTGCGACTCGTCGGCCTTCGGAGTCGGAAGGAGTCCGTAATCGGCGTCCATCGCGCGAAGCTCGATCGCGATCAGAAGCTGATTGTAGTTGAAGAGAAGCTGATCGTTCTTGAACATCGGGATGTGAAGCTCAAAGAAGACGTTCTTATACTTCGAGGCGTACTGTCCGGCCTCGCAGTTGACATCGTAGTCGCGCAGGAATTTGTAGAACTTCGTCTGGAGGTCGAATACGCGCTCGGAGCCGACGACAAGCTCAAGCTCGCCTTTCTGGTTTTTTCTCGCGATATTTTCACCGCTTGAGATTAGCATATCCGGAATGAGTCCGGTCTGCTCAGCCATGCCGAAGCGGTCGTTTTCATCCATCTTACCGTCGCCGTTGAGATCGTCGGCGACCACGCGGCAGTATTCATAGACCTTGTCGTTAGTCCACTTTCCGGCGCGCACGAGATCATAGCAGTCGTTTATCTTGTACATCTCGGCGACCCTTTTGTTGTAGAAGAGAAGCATCGGCGCGAACTGTGAGTAGATGCTGAGATCTCCGGTGATGACATTCAGTCCGGAGCCGAATGTGAAGGTATCGATCGCGTTCTGATCCCACCACGACGCCGAGAGGTCGAGCGTCGCGACGTCCTTCCAGTTCTGAATCATGCCCTCCTCGGAGACGATCGCCGCCATAGAGCCGTAGAAAAGCTGCGCGACGTCGACTGTTTTGTCACCGGCGAGGATGAGCTTGCGGAGTTCGTCCTCATTTTCGTCGTTTGTTTTTATCGTTTCGAGCTTTATCTCAAGCTCTTCCTCGACCTTGCGGTTGCGCTTGTACTGAGCGTCGTTGATCGGGTCGCCGCTGTCCTCGTTGGCGCGGATATCGGAATATGAGCAGGCCTTCCAGAAATAGCTCTCTGGGTTGTATTCGAGGAAGGTGAAGGTTTCGCCGCCATAATTCACGCCGGGATTCTTGTACTCCGACGTTTCCTCAGCGGTTGTGGATTCCGGCTCGGTGGTGACTTCGGTGGTGTCGGCAGTATTTCCGCAGGAGAGCGTGAAAGCTGATAATTCGGCTATGGTGATTAAAAGCGCGATCGCTTTGAGATTTCGTTTCATTTAGGTTTCCGCCTTTCGTTCTTTATGAATAAATTATATCACGGCGGCGGGGAATTTTCAAGTCATTTTCTCACCATAATATGAGACGATATGCGCAATAAAAGCGTATTATCTCCTCAAATGATGTAAAATCGGCGCGTTTACTTGACTTATCCTGAAAAATATGATAGAATTATCATGAAAGAGAGATGATGAGATGCCAAGAGAAAAAAGCGCAGCGACACCGATACTCGACGGTTACGGCGGATTTCACGCGGAGAAGTCACTTGAAGGCGTCGGGACGGCGATGTTCGCCTTTCACTATCACAGCAGATGCGAGCTGGTGCTTGTGACGAAGGGACATTCGGAGATCATGACATATGACCGCAGGATCGAGATGGACGGGGCGTTTGTCGTCTGTTATCCGAGCGGGATGCTGCATATGCAGAAAAACGACGCGGCTCTTCCGTACGAGCGGTATTTTGTTCAGTTTCCGGTCGGGATTCTCGACGATCTTCCGGGACAGAAGGAGTATTCCGAGCTGATTTCGGAATTTTTCGTGTTGAATGTGGATAATGAGACGCTGAGAATGATCACGCCGTGGTTTGCCGCGCTGGCCGGGTCATCAGGAAACCGCGACGATATCCGAATTGAGAACCGCAGACGCTTTCTGATCGGGCTTATCTTAAACGAACTGTCACCGTTTATCAGAAGCGCGCGGAGTGTTCAGCTGACAGATCGGACACATCTTTTCGGAAGCCGTCACAGGCAGATGTTTGACGTCTGCCGATATATCGAGGATCATTTTTCGGAGAATCTGACGCTCGAACGGCTCTCGCAGGAGTTTTTCGTCAGCCGCTCGACACTTGTACGTAATTTCCGACAGATACTAGACACGACGGTTGTCGACTACATAACGACCGTGCGGATAAACCGTGCGAAGCGGCTTCTGGCCTGCGGATTCAACATCGGAGACGCGGCGGTGAGCTGCGGATTTTCGTGCGCGAGTTATTTTATAAGGGTGTTCAAG
>CAKSVM010000021.1 GCA_934503195.1 uncultured Eubacteriales bacterium | reverse complement strand
ACATCTATCAGGTCTACGACGCCGGAATCACCCAACAGTACACGCTCACCGACAAGGAGCTTGAAAACGGCACCGACAAGAGCCAGAAGAATATGTACTACGCGCGCAACGTCATTGAAAACTGCAACTACAGCATCGAATACTTCCTCGGAATCGGATCGCATCCCGAAAACCCGAGCCGGATGGAGAATTTCCTTATCGAGGACAACCTCATGTGGTACGCAGGTGTGGGATTTGCCGAGCAGAGACCCGACCCGAGCGCGACGCATATTCAGGGCTGGAGCGGCGGAAACCGCAACCGCGCGACGAATTATCACATCAACAACAACCTCTTTGTGGACACGATCGGCGCGATGGTGCGAATCTGGTCGCAGCTGAAGAATCCCGACGGAAGCGACTCGATGCCCGAATTCGACGGAAACAGCTTCGCGGCGCATCTTGGCGACAATTTCGGAACGGTCACGGCGACCGGAGACACGACCGGATGCAAGTTCGGCCCCGGAATCCCGGGCTACCTCGGCGAGAGATCGACAGACGACACCTTCTGGATCGAGGAATAAATTCACAATCTTCGCTTGAAATCCTCCGCGCGGTGTGATATAATGTAAAAAAACCGGGTTTACCCCGGAAAACGAGGAGGAATTTCTTGTGAAGGACGAGAAATATTTCAAGGAAACCGGGCTTTCGCACGAGCTTATTTACGACGGAAAGGTTCTGCACGTCTGCAAGGACAGGATCGAGCTTCCGAACGGGAAGGAAAGTATGCGCGAGTACTGCCTTCATAACGGCGCGGTGGCGGTCGTCGCGCTGACTTGCGACGGGAAGATCGTCTGTGTCAGACAGTACCGCTACGCGGTCGGACGCGTGACGACCGAGATCCCGGCGGGAAAGCTCGACCATGTCGGCGAGGAACCCTATGACGCCGCGCTCCGCGAGCTTCGCGAGGAGACCGGCTACAGATGCGGAAAGCTCACCCACATCGGCGACCTTCTGAGTTCGCCCGCGATACTCTCCGAGGTGATTCATATGTACCTCGCCGAGGGGCTGACCGGCGGCGAGACCGACCCGGACGAGGACGAGTTCTTAGAGCTTGTCGAGATCCCGGCAAAGGAGCTTAAGAATCAGATTATCGAGGGCAAGATCGCCGACGCGAAGACTCAGGCCGCCGTTCTCAAGGTCTGCGCGATGAAGGGAATCTGAAGCTCTTTGTGGAGAATGACGGAAAAATCTTCAAAATAAGGGACAAAACCGTCAGAATTCATATATACAAATCCGAAAATTTATGATATAATAGTGAAGGTTATATTAGAGAAAATGACATCACCGTAAGGCAGTTCTCACATAAAAAATATCTATTGTAAACATATGGAGGAAACCAAAATGGCAAATCTCAATGCTTTTGAGGAAAACCAGGAAGTCAAGACCGTAGACGCGAACAAGAAGGTTCGCATCGGTATCATCGGAACCGGCTGGATCGCGGGCTCTCATATCGAGGCCTACAAGAAGCAGCCCGACGTCGAGATCGTCGCCGGATGCGATCTGATCCCCGGCAAGGCGGAGGAGTTCTTCAAGAGATACGGCGTTGAAAACGTCAAGTGCTATCCGAGCGACGAGGCTATGATCGCCGATCAGGCTAACCTCAAGCTCGACGCTGTCTCGGTCTGCACCTACAACCGTCAGCACGCTCCCTGCGCTATCCACGCGCTCAACGCGGGCATCAACGTAATGCTCGAAAAGCCCTTCACCGTCACCACTGAGGAAGCGGTTGAGGTCATGAGAGCCGAGAAGAAGAGCGGCAAGATCCTCTCGATCGGCTTCCAGCCCCGTTTCGACGCTAACATGATCATGGTCAAGAACATCGTTCAGTCGGGCGTTCTCGGCAAGATCTACTACGTTCAGACCGGTGGCGGCCGCCGCCGCGGTATCCCGACTCCGTTCGGAACCACCTTCATCGAGGACAAGACCGCTGGTCTCGGCGCGCTCGGCGATATCGGATGCTACGCTCTCGACGTTGTCATGAACGCTATGGGCTATCCGAAGCCTCTCACCGTTTCGGGCTACAAGTCGGCTTACTTCGGTACCGACCCGAACTACTGCAACTACGTCGCTACCGGACATCCGGAGTACGCTAAGCTCTTCAACGTCGACGACTTCGCGGCAGGCTTTGTCCGTCTCGAGGGCGACATCATCCTCGACTTCCGTATCGGCTGGGCTGAGAACATCGACTCTCCGTGCGACACCATCCTCCTCGGTACCAAGGGCGGTCTCCGTATCCCGGCTACCGACTGCTGGAACGGCACCATCGGCGGCGACCTCACTCTCTATCACGAGATCGCAGGCAAGCAGATCGAGACCAAGTTCCCGATGCAGCGCGCAAGACCCGGCGAGCCCTCCAACTTCGACAAGAAGATCAGAACCTTCGTTGACGCTGTCAAGTACAACACCGCGGCTCCCGTTCCGTCGAGCCAGATCCTCTACAACCAGGCTATTCTCGACCACATCTGCAAGTCTTCGCTCAAGGGCGAGGAAGTCAAGGTCGAAATCCCCGAGATCTGAGTATCTGAGGATCAGAACCGATAACTGATCGTACCGCCGTCCCCGGCCAAAGGCCGGGGGCGGCTTTTGTCGTTGACTTTTGTCGTTGACTTTTGTCGTTGACTTTTGTCGTTGACTTTTGTCGTTGACTCTTGTCGTTGACTCTTGTCGTTGACTCTTGTCGTGGGAACGATGACTTTCCGCCGGGATTTTCCTGTGTACAAAAAGCCTCCCCGCGATTCGCGGGGAGGCGTAGGCTCAGCTTCTGAGTTCTTTTGCCAGATTGTACATTTTCGTGTATTTCTCGAATTTTTCGGCGTAGATTTCATGCCGCTTTTCGTCGGGAATCAGCGTCCGGCCTTCCTTGACGAAGATTTCACGCGCCTCACTGTAGTCCTTCACGAGTCCGACCGCCTTCGCGCAGCACATGATCACTCCGACCGCGCCGACTTCCCCGGCTTCGGCAACCGTTATCGGAAGCCCCGTTATGTCGGATTTTATCCGCGTCCAGACCTCGCTCTTCGCGCCGCCTCCGGTGGCAAGGAGCCTTGACGGCTTTATCCCGCATTCGCCGAGGAGTCTGAGATTGACGTTCATCTCATACGCCACGCCCTCCAGAACGGCTCTGTAGAGGTCGTATTTCGTCGTTCCGAGCGTCAGACCGTATATCATCCCGCGCGAGTCAGCGTCCATGTAGGGTGTCGCCGCGCCCGCCAGATGCGGCATCAGGAGAAGCTTTCCGGGCTCGGTTCCGATCGCCATGTCGAGATCCTTGTAGCTTTCCCCGGGCGCGAAATTGTCGCGGAACCACTTCGCCGCCGTTCCTCCGGTGTACGACATCGCCACGCCCTCGTATATGTCAAGAAAGGGCATGAACGCGATTCCCGCCTTCACCGCGCGGTTGTCGTCCGGGAGGGTGCCGATTATCGGCGTCAGACACTCAACGCTTCCGCTCCCGTCGACACAGTCGCCGGGAGTCAGCGCGCCCGCGCCGAGCGCGGCCGCGTTCTGGTCGTGCATCGCCGAGATTATCTTCGTGTTCTTAAGGCCGAATTTATCCGAGACTCCGACTATCGTTCCGTCGGGCACGAGCGGCGGCATGAGATCTGGATCGATTCCGGCCATTCTGAAAAGACTCTCGTCCCAGCGTTTGTTTCTCACGTCAAAGCCCATCGACCTTGCCGCCGCCGAGTAGTTGAGCGCGTGTTCGCCCGAGAGAAGCCAGACGACAAAGTCCGCGATGATCGAGATACGCTTCGTCTTCGCGATAAGCTCGGGACGGTGACTTACGAACCATCTGAGCTTCGGCAGGGTGTAGAGCGGCGCGGGGACGGTGCAGGCGATTCTCATCGTCTCGTCGCGGTCAAAGGTCAGGCATTCCTCCTCGCCGCGCGGATCGTTGTAGAGAAGCGAATCGTTCAGTATATTATCATTTTCGTCGAGCAGGACGAACGACTCGCCGAACGAGGTCACGCCGAGCGCGTCAAGGCGGCTTTTTGTCGCGGCCGTCACTTTTTCGACCGCTTCGGCGATTCTGACAAAGGATATCGTATGTTCGTTATAGGTATGAACCGAGTCGTAGGGTTCGTAATGACTTTCGACAAAGCGGCCGGATTCGTCGTAAACCGTGAGTTTGCAGCCGCTGGAGCCGACGTCCAGTCCTCCGAGATACATAAAAAGCTCCTTCCATATTCTGGGATACAATATTGTATCACGAATTTATGAAAAAGTCAAGTCTTTTTTGAAACTACCCCTGCCAAAATTTCGCGTCAAAGTTTGTTGACAACGCCGAAAAATATGTGGATACTCATGAAAAATGCGCTGGGGTATTGACTTTTGCCCCTAGATATGGTATCATATACAGGCACACCATACTATATGTAGTGGTGAACCAACAAAATATATACTACCGCCTGCCCGCTTTACCGCGTGCAAAGCTTCTGCAAAGAAATTGATTGATAAGGAGAACAGTTTATGAAGATTATTAAGCGTAACGGCTCCGAGGCCGAGTTCAGGGTCGAGAAAATAATAAATGCCATCTCCAAGGCGAATGTTTCGGTGGAGGAGTCGATACGTATGACCGCGAGTCAGATCGACCGGATCGCCGAGAGTGTCGTTCTCGCCTGCGAACAGCTCGGAAGGTCGCCGTCGGTAGAGGAGGTTCAGGATCTCGTTGAGCATCAGATCATGGCGCACGGCGCGTTTGAGGTCGCGAAGAACTACATAACCTACCGCTACACCCGCAATCTCATCCGTCAGTCGAACACCACAGACGACAAGATCCTCTCGCTCATCGAGTGCAACAACGAGGAGGCAAAGCAGGAAAACTCGAACAAGAATCCCGTCATCAACTCGACTCAGCGCGACTACATGGCAGGCGAGGTCTCACGCGATATAACAAACCGTCTTCTGCTTCCGAAGGACATCGTGAAAGCGCACGAGGAGGGAATCATCCACTTCCACGACTCGGATTACTACGCCCAGCATATGCACAACTGCG
Source organism: uncultured Eubacteriales bacterium (assembly GCA_934503195.1). Taxonomy (GTDB): domain Bacteria; phylum Bacillota; class Clostridia; order Oscillospirales; family CAG-272; genus Flemingiibacterium. Next base: position 35,168 of record CAKSVM010000021.1, on the reverse strand, counting down.
ATCTTGTCAACCTGGAGGATATGCTCGAAAACGGAACCGTCGTCACCGGAACGATGCTCGAACGTCCGCACAGCTTCTCGACCGCCTGCAATATAGCGACTCAGATCATAGCTCAGGTCGCGTCGAATCAGTACGGAGGACAGTCGATTTCGCTCACGCATTTGGCCCCGTTCGTTCAGGTCAGCCGCGAGAAGATCCGCCGCAGCGTCATCGCCGAGAACAAGGATCTGAACATCGGAATGAACGACGAGCAGATAAAGGACGTCGTCGAGCGCAGACTCCGCGATGAGATCAGCCGCGGCGTGCAGACGATTCAGTATCAGGTTCTCACGCTTCTGACGACGAACGGTCAGGCTCCCTTCGTCACCGTCTTCATGTACCTCGGCGAGGCGAAGAACGAGCAGGAGAAGAAGGACCTCGCGATGATCATCGAGGAGACGCTCGAACAGCGTTACAAGGGTGTCAAGAACGAGACCGGGGTCTGGGTCACGCCGGCCTTCCCGAAGCTCATCTACGTCCTTGAAAAGGACAACATCACCGAGGACTCGAAGTACTGGTACTTAACAAAGCTCGCCGCGAAGTGTACCGCCAAGCGCATGGTTCCCGACTACATCTCCGAGAAGAAGATGCTCGAACTGAAGGTCGACAAGAATGGCGAGGGACACTGCTACCCCTGCATGGGCTGCCGGAGCTTCTTAACGCCTTACGTTGACCCCGAGACGAACAAGCCGAAGTATTACGGACGCTTCAATCAGGGCGTCGTCACGATAAACCTCCCCGACGTCGCGCTCTCGTCGGGCGGAAACGTTCAGAGATTCTGGGAGATCTTCGAGGAGAGACTCGAACTCTGCCACCGCGCGCTGATGTGCCGCCACAACCGGCTCAAGGGAACTCTTTCCGACGCCGCGCCGATTCTCTGGCAGTACGGTGCCTGCGCGAGACTAAAGAAGGGCGAGCCGATCGACAAGCTTCTCTATGGCGGCTACTCAACGATTTCGCTCGGCTACGCCGGACTCTATGAGTGCGTCAAGTACATGACCGGAAAGAGCCACACCGATCCCGAGGCGACCCCCTTCGCGCTTGAGATCATGCAGAAGATGAACGATTCCTGCAAGAAGTGGAAGGCAGAGCACAACATCGACTTCTCGCTTTACGGAACGCCGCTTGAGTCGACGACCTATAAGTTCGCGAAGTGCCTTCAGAAGCGTTTCGGCATCATCCCCGGCATCACCGACAAGGGATACATCACGAACAGCTATCACGTCCACGTGACCGAGAAGATCGACGCCTTCACGAAGCTGAAGTTTGAGGCGCAGTTCCAGCATCTGTCGCCCGGCGGCGCGATTTCGTACGTCGAGGTTCCGGATATGCAGAACAACCTTGACGCGGTGCTTGAGGTGATGAAGTTCATTTACGACAACATCATCTACGCCGAGCTGAACACCAAGAGCGACTATTGTCAGGTCTGCGGCTATGACGGCGAGATCGAGATAAAGGAACGCGACGGAAAGCTCGTCTGGGTCTGCCCACAGTGCGGAAACGACGATCAGGACAAGATGAATGTCGCCCGCCGTACCTGCGGATATATCGGAACCCAGTTCTGGAATCAGGGACGCACGCAGGAGATCCGCGACAGAGTTCTGCATCTGTAAAAATAAAAACGCCCTTCACCCGGCTTCCGGGTCGAAGGGCTGGCTTATGGGGATTTTTCTATGAACTACTGCAACATAAAGAACTGCGATATCGCCGACGGTCCGGGAGTCCGGGTGACGCTTTTCGTTTCGGGATGCACGAATCACTGCAAGGGCTGCTTTCAGCCCGAGACGTGGGATTTTGACTACGGCGAGCCTTTCACAGAAGAGACCGAAGAGACGATTATGAAGCTTCTTGAACCCCATTATATCGCGGGGCTGACGCTTCTCGGCGGGGATCCGTTTGAGCCGTCGAATCAGAGATCGCTTCTGCCGTTTGTGAAAAGGGTACGCGAGACCTACCCCGGAAAGAACATCTGGGCGTACACCGGCTTCACCTTCGAGGAGCTGACAAGGGACGGCTCACATCCGCGCTGTGAGGTCACAGACGAGCTTCTGGGGCTTGTTGACGTGCTGGTCGACGGAAGATTCGTCGAGGAGAAAAAGAATCTCAGACTGCGTTTTCGCGGCTCCTCGAACCAGCGGATAATTGACCTTAAAGCGACGCTCGCGTCGGGAAAAATCGTGCTGGCCGAAGAATAATCGCAAAAGGAAAAGCCCCGGATTTCCGGAGCTTTTTTCGCGTTCTCACGCGGATTTTTTCTTTAAGAACGAAAGCTTGGTCTCTGAAATGATCACCGCGATGAAAATCAGAACGAAGCCGACATAGAGCTTCACGCTCGATTCCTCGCGTCCGAACGCGACCGAGAAGGCCACGCCGAAGACCGATTCAAGCGATAAAAGGAGCGACGCCGTCGACGGAGTCGTGTACTTCTGGCCGAAATTCTGCAAAAGCAGCGCGCAGGCCGTGCATCCGGCCATCAGGTAGAGGATGCTTAAGATCATCTCGGTGTTCCAGACGATCGCCGACCAGCCCGAGCGGTCAAAGATCAGCGAGCAGATTCCGGCGCAGACTCCCGCCGAGGCGAACTGGAAAATCGTCAGAAGCACCGGGTCGCGCCCCTCCGAGAACTTCGACACCGCGATGATGTGGAGCGCGTAGAACACGCCGCCGCCGAGCGTCAGGACGTCGCCCATCCGGATCGTGAAATCATTCGTCAGCGAGACAAGTCCGATTCCGACAAGGCAGATGACCGCCGCCGTGATGTTGTAGCCGTCGGGCTTCTTTTTCGTGATCCCCCAAGCCATGAAGGGAACCATGACGACGTAGACGGCTGTCAGGAAGGCGTTTTTGCCCGGGGTTGTGTCGGTGATTCCGAGAGTCTGGAGCGAGTAGGCCGTGAAGAGCAGGAGTCCGAAGAAGCTTCCGTAGAGCGCGTGCCATTTGTCGAGCTTTGCGAAATTCCGGTGGAAGATCAGCGAAAGGAGTATCGACGCGCCGATGAATCTGATCGCGAGCAGGGTCGACGTGGGCATCGAGTCGGTGACGTCCTTGACGATGATGAAGGAGCTTCCCCAGATGACCGTCGCCACTACGAGCGCGATTTTCGCGAGGGTTGTCAGTTTCTTTTCTTTCATTTTCTTTTTCCTTTTGTAAAATTATAAAGCCGGAAAGGCGGATGCCAGCTTCCGGCTTCGGGAATCCGTGACTTTTCGTCACATATTGGATTCTACGTATTCCACAAGGTCGCGCACGGTCTTGAGATTCGGAATGTCCTCGTCCGGAATGGAAACGCCGAAGTCTTCTTCAATAGCCATAGCGATCTCAACGACGTCAAGCGAGTCCGCGCCGAGATCCTCCGCGATATTGGTTTCCTCGGTGATTTCCTCGCCGTCCACCGGCAGCTGCGCGACTATGATGTCTCTGATCTTTTCAAACATTGTAAATTATCCTCCGTTTAAGTAAAATTACCGCTTTCGCGGGGAAATCGATTTTTCTCGAATTTCCATTACTCAAACATTATATAATATCTCGCGCGATTTTTCAAGTAGGGACGGGAAATTTTTCAATTTATTTACTTTTTGTGGAGGATTTACTATTTACTCCGGAAAACATCGGGATACGCTATGGAAAACGCCGTCACAAAGCCCGGACGTGCGGAGCGAATTTATCAATTACATAACATTTTTTGCCCTCTTATTGACAAATATTCGGAAATATGGTACAATTCATAAAAAACTTCGGAAAGGGGAATTTTCTGTGAGAGAGCCGGGACTCGCGGCGATAAGACGCGAAAGTGTGGGAAAAATATTTGAAGTTCTGTCTGACGGCGGCCTTCACAGCCGCGTCGCGCTTGCCGAAAGCTCGGGGCTGAGCCTGATGACGGTCGGAAAGGTGATCGGGCTTCTGGAGTCGGCTTCGCTTGTGACCCAGAAAAAGGAAGACACCGCGTCGGCGGGGCGGAAAAGCTCGCTCTGCGCGCTCGACAAAAGCAAATCCTGCGTCGTGATCGGCGAAAGCTCGGTATTTGTCGTGAATCTTTGCGGAGAGGTGACGCGCGGGATTCCTTTTGACGGCGATCCGGGGATGACGGTGATGGGCGCGGTTCTCGACCTTGACGAGCCGTTCGGCGTCGGCAGGATAGCTTACGAAAACGCTCCTTTTGTTAATTTCCCGGCCGACATAACGCTCGATCCGGTGAGAGCCGCCGCGCTCGGACGCTTTGAGAATTCGGGAGTCTACATAAGGCTTTCGGGCGATTCCACCGTTTCGGGCGCGGCGGTCGTCATCGGCGGGCGGCTCTTTGAGGGCGCGAGGGGACTTGCCGGGAGAGGCTGTGACACGCCTCTGAAGGCGGTTTTCGCGGCGGAGTTCCTTGACCCTGACGAGATCGTGGCCGAGCTTCCCGACGGCGTCACGGGGGCTTATGTCCCTGAGAACGTGACGGTTTTCACTCCTGAGGAGGGACGGCGCGCGGCGGCCGCGGGGATGGCGAAGCTCCTTATCTCGCGAAGGCTCGATCTTATCTGCGATGTCTGATTTTTTTCTATAATTTTCCTGAATCATGTCCGTGCGCGGCGGCTATAATAATCACGTAGCCGCGATGTGTCGCGACTCGGAATCTATGAAAGCAGGTATTTTGAAAATGGAAAACAAGACTCCCAACACCAGCATCGAATGTTCGGTAAAGCAGTGCCAGAATCACTGCGCGAATGAGGACTACTGCACCCTTAACACCGTACGCATCGCTACCCATGAGCCCAACCCGACCGTCTGCGAGTGCGTCGACTGCGAATCCTTCGTCAAGAAGTGCGATTCCTGCCACTGAGACTGACTGAATAATCGTCATACCGCCGCAAACAGACGCTTGCGGCGGCTCTTTTTTTGGCTTGACAAACCGGGCGAAATGTGATATAATGAACTAAAGCATACCATCAGAGGTGAAGGATTTTGAAAAGACATAAGCGTAACGGCGCGGATATCCTCGTCGAATGTCTGCTGGCCGAGGGAGTCGACGTCGTGTTCGGCTACCCGGGCGGACAGGTGCTTGAAATATACAACGCGCTCTGCCGGAACCGGAAAAAGATCCGCCACATCCTCACGGCGCACGAGCAGGGGGCGGCTCACGCCGCCGACGGCTACGCGAGGGCTTCGGGAAAGGTCGGGGTCGTAATCGCGACGTCGGGTCCGGGAGCCGCGAATCTGGTGACCGGAATCGCCACGGCCTATCTCGACTCGGTGCCAATGGTGGCGATCTGCGGAAACGTCGACACAAATCAGATCGGCCGCGACTCGTTTCAGGAGCTCGATATCGCCGACATCACGATGCCGATTACAAAGCACAACTATATAGTTCGTGACGTGAAGGATCTCGGACGGATTTTGCGCGAGGCGTTTTATATCGCGCGGTCGGGGCGGCAGGGACCCGTGCTTGTCGATATCCCGAGGGACGTTCAGGCGGCGGTGTGCGACCTTCAGATTCCCGATCCGCCGGAGGAGAAGGAGTTCGTTCCCGACGCTGATGTGATATCCGGGATCTCAGACGCGGCGAGGATAATCTCGGCTTCCGGGCGGCCGCTCATTTACTGCGGCGGTGGAGTTGTCAGCGCGGGAGTCGGCGGGATGATCCGCGAACTCGCCGAAAAGCTTGACGCGCCGGTCGGATGCAGTCTCATGGGGCTCTCGGCGGTCGACGACGGCTTTTATTACAAGCTGGGGCTCACGGGAATCCACGGGCGCGAATACGCCTCTGAGGCCGTCACGAGAGCCGACGTGATAATCGCGGTCGGGGCGAGATTCACCGACCGGGCGACCGGGTCGATGGGAGAATACGTCTCGGGCGCGAAGATAGTTCAGCTTGACATCGATCCGGCCGAGGTCGACAAGAATGTCCGCGACGCGGCGTATGTGATCGGCGATCTGCGGGTGACTCTGCGCGCGCTCATCGACTCGCTTGAGAAAACCACTCACAAGGAGTGGATGGACGAGGTGAACTCGCTCAGAAATCAGGTTCCGGGGCACGACGGGGAGGTCTATGATCCCGAGAACATAATAAAGCTCGTCTCGGATTACACAAGCGGCTGGATTGTCGCGACCGACGTCGGTCAGCATCAGATGTGGGCGGCGAGGTATTATCCGGTGAGCGGCGAGCGGAGCTTCATCACAAGCGGCGGACTCGGGACGATGGGCTTCGGAATGGGCGCGGCGGTCGGCGCGGGGCTTGCGACGGGGAAGAAGGTTGTTCTCTTCACGGGCGACGGAAGCTTCGGGATGAATCTCATTGAGCTGGCGACGGCGGTGACCTGTAAGATCCCGCTTATCGTTATCATAATGAATAATTTTTCGCTCGGGATGGTGAGGCAGGCGCAGAACGAGCTTTTCGGACATCTGTATCAGTCGGAGATACACGGCAGACGGACGGATTTCGAGAAGGTGGCGAAGGCCTTCGGCGCGAAGGGCTTCAGAGTTTCTGACCTTGACGGACTGCGCGACGCGCTTTGCGAGTCGCTGGGATACGCCGACCGGGGCTTTGTCAGCGTGATCGACTGCCGGATGACGGAGGAATTCAGCGTGAGCCGTTATGTGCCGGGGAAGGAAGGAAAGAAAAATGACAAATGATCGTTTTGTGCTCGGGGTACTGGTCGCGAATCAGTACGGAGTGCTTATGAGGGTGTCGAGTCTGTTCGCCAGACGCGGGTTCAATATCGACAGCCTGACGGTCGGCGAGACCGAGAACCATGAATATTCGCGCATCACGATCGCGGCGCGGGGCGACGACGCGACGAGGGAGCAGATCATAAAGCAGCTCGCCAAGCTCCACGACGTCGTGAAGATCGACATAATGCCGCCCGAGACGACGGTTCTGCGCGAGATGATGCTCATAAAGCTGAAGGCGACCGGAATGACGCGGGGCGAGATCATCGACGCGGTGAACGTCTTCAGGTGCAAGGTGGTCGATTTCACGCCCGAGGAGATGTGCGTCGAGATGACCGGACAGCCGTCGAAGCTCGACGCCTTCATAGATTTTGTCGCGCCGTACGGGATTATCGAGATGTGCCGGACTGGTGTGGTGGCGTTAAAACGCGGCGGGGAAGCCCCCGACCAGTTGCGTAGCAACTGGTGCATACGTCAGGGTTAGTTTGTGCTGATTCGTTCATCATGTTTCTGTCAGGAGGGGATTCGGAGTTGCCGCTATGCGGCAACTCCTTCACCCCCGCTCGGGCTATGCCCTCGCCTCCCGAAAACGGTCGGGATATGATTTTTGAGAAAGGAAAACAAAATGCGAAACATAAAAATCTTCGACACGACGCTGCGCGACGGTGAGCAGGGGAAGCGGGGAAGCCCCCGACCAGTTGCGTAGCAACTGGTGCATACGTCAGGGTTAGTTTGTGCTGATTCGATTCTCGCGCTTCTGTCAGGAGGGGATTCGGAGTTGCCGCTATGCGGCAACTCCTTCACCCACGCTCGGGCTATGCCCTCGCCTCCCGAAAACGGTCGGGATATGATTTTTGAGAAAGGAAAACAAAATGCGAAACATAAAAATCTTCGACACGACGCTGCGCGACGGCGAGCAGGCTCCGGGATGTTCGATGAACCCCGAGGAAAAGCTTGAGGTGGCGAAACAGCTCGAAAAACTCGGCGTCGACATAATCGAGGCGGGATTCCCGATCTCGTCAAAGGGCGATTTCGATTCGGTCGCCGAGATATCCGGGGCGGTGAAGAATTCCACGGTCTGCGGACTCGCGAGGGCGATCCCCGGGGACATCGACGCGGCTTACGAGGCGATAAAGAAGGCGAACTCGGCGAGAATCCATGTCTTCATCGCGACCTCTCCGATACATATGCAGTATAAGCTTAAGAAAACGCCGGAGGAAGTCCTCGGACAGGCGGCGGCAATGACGGCTTACGCGAAAAGATACTGCGCTGACGTTGAGTTCTCGGCCGAGGACGCGACCCGGAGCGACCCGGAATTTCTGGCGAAGGTGGTCGGCGCGGCGATAAAATCGGGAGCCACGACGATAAATATCCCCGACACGGTCGGCTACACGACTCCGGGCGAGATGCAAAGGCTCATTGAGTTCCTCCGCGGGAGGGTGGAGGAGATCGACAAAATCACGCTTTCGGTTCACTGTCATAACGATCTCGGGTGCGCGGTGGCGAATTCGCTCGCGGGGGTCATCGGCGGCGCGGGGCAGATCGAGTGTACGATCAACGGAATCGGCGAGAGGGCGGGCAACACCGCGCTTGAGGAGGTCGTCATGGCTCTTAAGACCCGTCAGGGACTCTACGACGCCACCTGTAAAATCGACACGACGCAGATCTACAGATCGAGCAAGATGATCTATCACATCATCGGCCAGTCGGCTCCGATAAACAAGGCGATTGTCGGCGCGAACGCCTTCGCCCACGAGTCGGGAATCCATCAGCACGGAGTCCTCGCGGCGAAGGAGACCTATGAGATAATCTCGCCCGAGTCGATCGGAAAGACGCCCGACAAGATGGTTCTCGGCAAGCACTCGGGACGCCACGCCTTTGAGGAACGCCTTTCGGAGCTCGGCTTTGAGCTGACGAAGGAGCGGCTCGACGAGTATTTCGAGAAGTTCAAGGAATTATGCGACAAGAAGAAAACGGTCAGCGACCGCGATCTTGAGGCGATGATCTCAACTCACACCGTGGCGGGAATCTACACGCTCGACCGGTTTGACGTCCACGCGGGCAACGACACGAGTCCTTCCTGCGTCATAAGACTTAAGCGCGACGATCAGATCTTCGAGGAGGTCGCGCTCGGCGACGGACCTATTTCGGCGGCCTACAACGCGATTGACAAGATCATGAATCTCCCTCCCCACAGACTGGAGCAGTACTCGATCCGCGCGACCTCCGAGGGACGCGACACTCTGGGCGAGGTGCTGGCGAAGGTCAGCTGCGGCGGCGAGATCTACAACGGACGCGGACTTTCGACCGATATCATCGAGTCGTCGATTCTGGCTTATCTCCACGCGGTGAACAAGTTCGTGCTTCCCGACTGAAACTCTACATCTGTTAAATTTATGTGAATTTATGACAAGCGGTGTTGACACACATCGCTTGTTTTGTTATAATGTGTGTAGAAAAAGCTTCTTGGAGGTTTATATGAGAAGGATTATAGCGGCGTTTCTCGCCGTTTTCATGATATTATGCGGCGTCTCCTGCGGCCGGGGGGAGAAGAAGGTCAGGGTCACGAACGTCTACAGGTCGACCGCGCTTGACGTCGGGGATTTCGTCGCGAACGGATTTGCCGTGGCGGAGGATTTTGTCGTCGCCTATGGACATGAGCCGGGGAGGTCGGACGTCGTTCTGAAAATCGACAACAGGACGCGCGGGGTGACGCGCGAGGAGATCGGCGGCGATCGGTTTGTCCTGGGAGCCGCGGTTATGCCCGGCGGCTCGGTCGTGATTCTCTCGGGGCGGTATGACGAAGAGCTTAAGTCGAATGTCTTCGCTCTGACAAAAAACGGCGAGACCATCGCGGAGCCCGACGGAAATCCGCGCTTCATCGCGGCTGACGGCGAGGGGAATCTGGTCGTCTCGGACGGGGAGTCGATGACGGTTTACGATTCTTCGATGAACAGACTCTTTGACGCCGGGTGCGGGCGGACGCTTGAACGGCTTTCGGGAACCTCCGACGGCAGGGTCTTCGCGGTGAGCGACGGGAAGGAGTACGGATATTTCGACCTCGCGGCGCGGGGATTTGACTGGAAATCAAAGCTTTCTTCCGGCGGGAGAATCCTTCCGGGCGCGGGATTTGACTACTGCCGCTCGGATCAGACCGGAATCTATGGACACGACGAAAGCGGCGAGGTGAAGCTTCTTGACTACGTGAACTCGGATCTTATAGTTTCGCGGATTCTCGACCTTTCGGTGATCGACCGGGACAGGATGATCGCGCGGACCTTTGAGCTTTCGGACGGGGAGGAGAAGAATTCGCTTATCTTTCTTGAGAGAATCCCCGACGACGAGGTTCCGGCGAAGTTCGTGCTGAGACTGGCGCACGGCGACACCGACGTTTCGGAACTCGCGGTCAGATTCAACCGTCAGAGTGAGAATTACCGGATTGAGCTTGCCGACTACCGGAATGATGGCGGAAATCCGCCGTCTGACGCGCTGGAGAATGATTTTCTCACCGGGAACGCGCCGGACATAGTGCTGGCGGCCGATTTTGAGAATCTGGATATTCTTTCGGCGAGAGGCGCGTTCGCGGATTTTTCGGAGCTTTTGTCCGATTCGGAGCGGCGGGAATTCCTTCCGGGTCTGCTTGAGGCCTTCACCGACGGCAGGGGGCGGATTTACGAGCTTGTGACAAACTTCACGCTGGAGTCGCTTTACACCGCGTCGGAGCTTACGAGCTGGGACGTTTCGGACTATGTGAGGACGCTTGACGGGCTTTCTGACGCACATCTCTTCATGTACGAGGATCAGTCGACAATCCTCTCGGTCGGGCTTATGGCGTCGCTTGACAGCTTTGTTGACCGCGCGGCGGGGGAGTGCGATTTCGATTCGGAGCTTTTCAGAAGCCTTCTGGAGGCGGCGCGGAGGACGAAGCCCTTCAACTACCAGCTCTCGCTCTCGGGCGACGACCTTAAGGACTACGAGGAAAACCGTGCGAGGCCGTTTATCGACGGTAAGGTTCTCATTGACCGGAACGGCGCGTATGGGTTTGCCGACTTTCTTCACTCGACGGTGCTTTTCGGGGACAGAACGAAGGCGGTCGGCTATCCGACCGGCTCGGGGAACGGGACTCTGATTCATCCGCTCGTGAGCTATTCGATAAACAAAAGGTCTGAGCATACCGCGGGCGCGCTGGAGTTTGTGAAATTCGCGGCCGGGATCCGGCTTGGGAACGCTTTTCCGGCGTCACGGGAGCTTACCGACGCGATGTTCCTGCGCGAGGAGGGGCGGGTGTATTACTTCATCTATGACTCGTCAAGGTCGTATGACGCCGGGGTGACGCTCTCCGAGGCGCGCGGGGACATCGCGAAAAATCATCAGGCCTACGGAATCGCGCCGGGCGGGGAATTCATACTGGTCGACTCATCCTGCCATGACGCCTTTCTGGAGCTTGTGAAGGGCGCGAGCGCGTATCCGACGGCCGACATGAGGCTTCTCATGATGATCTTTGAGGAGTCGCAGATCTATTTCGCCGGGGAGAAGAGCCTCGACGAGACGGTTAAGATTATAAACGACCGCGTGTCAACCTATCTTTCGGAAAGGAAATGATTTATGAAAAGGATTCTCAGCCTGTGTCTCGCGCTTCTTTTCGCCGCGCCGATCGTCTCCTGCGGGAAAAAGGAGGAGAAGTCAAGGCCGACGAACGTCTACGGTGCCACGGATCTCGGACTCGCGGACATAAGACCCTACAGCATCCTCTCGGACGGAAAAAAACTGCTCGTCAGCGGAACGAAGGATTCCGGCGGGGAGGAGGAGTATGTCATCACGACCGTCGACATTGACTCGGGGTATATAAACGACTACGAGCGGGTGATTGAGCTTTCGGAGAACGAGTCGGTCGTCGCTGTCGCGCTTGAACCGGACGGGAATGTGCTTTTGCTGAGGTCGGAGACCTTCGGCGACGGGAGCGTGATCTGGTCGCTCGACCGGGTTTCGGACGGGGAGATTTCGGAGGTGAAGACCGATCTCATCACGCTTCTTGATTCGGGCGACTCGATGGCGGCGCGGCGGAACACTTATTTCGGATTTCTCGCGGTCGACGGAGAGGGGCGGATTCATGTCGGATGCTCAGACACGATCGTGGTGCTTGACCCGGATCTCGGAAAGCTCTTCGAGGTGTCGGTTCCGGGGCGGATGGACAGTCTTTCTCAGACCTCGGACGGAAGAGTCTACGCGCTGTTCAGGGATTCGGACGGCGAACAGATACGCTTCATCGACGCGGGGGAAAAGAAGTTCGGAGACACCCTGACCATTCCGGGGCTTTACAATTACCAGAACGCCTATCTCTTCGCGGGACCCGGATACGACCTCTACATAAAGGACGACGACGCGGTGCGCGGCTGTGACATCGGCGGCGGGACTTATGAGCTTCTGAACTTTCTGAACTCGGATTTCAACGGAAACGCGGCGCGTTATCTCGCGGTGATCGACCCTGAGACGATGGTGGTCGGATGCGTCGACTACTCCGCGGCGGTGCCGGAATACGGGGTTTACCTGATGAAGCGGATCCCCGACGACGAGGTTCCCGAAAAGACCGTGATAAAGCTCGCCTATCGCTACAGCGGCCTTCCGACGCTCCGCAAGGACGTGATAAGATTCAACCGCCAGAGTGACGAATACCGGATCGAGCTTGTCGACTACGGGAAATCTGAGCCGCTCGGCGAGGACGATTACGACCGGAGCGGAGTTCTGCGGAAGGATTTTTTGAGCGGTGAAGCACCGGACATAATCGCGGCGTCTGACTTCTCGGACTCGGTGTATTTCGCGGAGCGGGGGATGTTCGCCGACCTTGCGGAGTATATCGACGACGAATTCAGAAGCGGGTATTTCGACAGCGTTCTCAGAGCCTCAGAGACGGATAAGGGACAGCTCCGGACGCTCATAACGTCGGTGAGGCCGAGAATGGCCGCGGCGGGGACTGATTTCGTGGAGCCTGACCACTGGACGCTTGAGGAGTTTCTCGACTTTACCGGGACGGTTCCGGAGGGGACGTTCATCATGGAGTACACCTATCCGCTTTCGATGCTGGAATTTTCGCTCTCGGCGTCGCTTGACGGATTCATTGACTCCGGGACCTGCGACATTGACACGCCGGCCTTCCGTCGGCTCCTTGAATACCTGAAAACTATCGAAAAAGCCGTATATTCCGATACTCTCTCGGGCGACGACCTGAAGGACTACGAAGCCGACCCGAGAAAGCCCTGTCGCGACGGAAAGGTTCTCATCCGTGAGACCGGCGCGTCGGATCCGAGATCATATCTGCAAGCCCTGACCTGTTTCGGCGCGGGGAAGACAAAGTTTGTCGGATATCCGGCCTCGTCGGGGAGCGGAACGCTGATCGAACCCCGTCTGAGTCTCGCGATAAACCAGAAGAGTGAGCATCATGACGCGGCGTGGGAGTTCATAAAATTCGTCGCGGAGAACGGAAGCCTTGACGAGACCTCTTTCCCGGCAAATCTCGACTTGTTCGACAAACTCTGTGGGGAATATCTCGGAAACATCTACTACTTTGAGGGGATGGCGAGCAAACGCTATCTGAATTCGACAATAGAAGAGGTCAAGGCCGACATAAAGGAGCTTGTGAAAACCGGAAACTGGTCGGGAGACGGCGATATCGCGGTCTTCGACGAACAGACGGCGGCCGGGCTTAAGAGCCTTATTGACGGCGCGGGATATCTTTCCGGCACCGGGATGAACATGATCGGCATGATCTATGAGGAAGCGCAGATGTACTTCTCGGGCGACAAGAGCCTCGACGAAACGGTGAAGATCATAAACGACCGGCTGACAACCTATTTCTCCGAGAAAAACTGAACAAGGCAGAGAGGGTCTTCCGGACGCCGGGAGATCCTTTTTCGTTCTCAAAACGTGAGGGAAAGTGAGGAAAAGCGAGGAAATCGGCGGATTCGTCAATTTATCGGGGCTTAATCACGGAAAAATCGGAATAAACTGAGAAAATTTCCGGATTTTCAGGATTTTTCGCGAAACCTATTGATTTTTTCCGCGATATCTGCTATAATATCTCTCGAACCAAACGGACATCCGTCTGGTCAGTTTCCTATCATGCAAAGGGTACGGCGATTTGTTTTACCACTCGTTTTTTGAATTCGCACGACAAAGCGGTCAGCGGTTCTTCTTCCGGGTGTTTTTTTTCGCCGGGGATTTGCGATTATATTTTTTACAAGAAGGAGCAAAGAAAAAAGGAAATGGACAAAAACAAAATCATCGAGCTGAAAGACATCAGGATGGAATTCGAGGGCGAACCCGTGCTTCGCGGGATAAATCTCGACATCCACGACAAGGAATTCGTCACCCTCTTAGGCCCCTCGGGCTGCGGAAAAACGACGACACTGCGCATCGTCGGCGGATTCATCACTCCCGACTCGGGCGACGTCATGTTCGACGGAAAGAGAATCAACGATCTTCCGCCCTACAAACGTCAGGTGAACACCGTCTTTCAGAAGTACGCTCTTTTCCCCCACCTCAATGTCTACGAGAACGTCGCGTTCGGTTTACGGCTCAAGAAGACTCCCGAGTCAGAGGTAGCCAGACGCGTCGGTGAAATGCTCGAACTCGTCGACTTAAAGGGCTTCGATAAACGCGGAGTGAACCAGCTCTCGGGCGGCCAGCAGCAGAGAATCGCGATCGCGCGCGCTCTCATCAACAATCCCAGGGTGCTGCTACTCGACGAACCGCTCGGCGCGCTTGACTTAAAGCTCCGTAAGGAAATGCAGATTGAGCTCAAGAAAATCCAGCAGAGAATGGAGATCACCTTCATCTACGTCACCCACGATCAGGAGGAGGCTCTCACAATGTCGGACACCGTCGTCGTCATGAAGGACGGCATGATCCAGCAGATCGGAACTCCGCAGGATATCTACAACGAGCCGAAGAACGCTTTCGTCGCCGACTTCATCGGTGAGTCGAACATCCTCCCGGGAATCATGCACAAGGACTTCCTCGTCGAGTTTGCCGGGAACAACTTCGAGTGCGTCGACAAGGGCTTTGCCCCGATGGAACCGGTCGACGTCGTCATCCGTCCCGAGGATATCCAGATTGTCCCCGCGTCCGACGAGGTTCTGAACGGCGTCGTCGAGAACGTGCAGTTCAAGGGCGTTCACTATGAGATCATCGTCCGCGCGTATTCCGACGTCTGGGTCATCCATTCGACAAAGGCTCCTAGGGTCGGCGATATCGTCGGAATCACCCTGACTCCCGAGGACATCCACATAATGAAGAAGAGCGACGTGAAGAAGGTAAACTACTTCAAGTCCGAATCCGGGGCGGAGGGCAGCGACATTGAGCAGCAGATCTAAACTCGCGGCGGCTCCGTATCTTGTCTGGATGATTGTATTCATAGTCGTCCCGCTGATTCTCATAGCCGTTTTCGCCTTCACCACCACCGCCACCTGCGACGCTGACGGAAACATTCTCTCCGAGGAGGAGCTGGCGGATTATCTCGCCGAATGCGAGGAAAACGAGGTCGAGCCCGAGCTCACCGAGAAGACCGTCTTCACGATTCAGAATATCCTCGACGTCAGCCGCTACTCTACCGTACTCATGAACTCGGCGTGGCTCGCGCTGATCGCGACGGTGATCTGCCTTGTGATCGCGTATCCGCTGGCATATATGATTTCGAGAATGTTCTACACAAGGCAGAAGCTCGCGCTGATGCTCGTCATGCTCCCGATGTGGATGAACTTCCTTCTCCGCACCTACGCGTGGATGACGCTCCTTGAGAAGAACGGACTCATAAACAAGCTTCTCGGACTGATCGGCCTCGGCCCCTTCAATATGATCAACACCCAGGGCGCGGTCGTACTCGGAATGATCTACAACTATCTCCCCTTCATGGTCATGCCGCTTTACTCGGTGATGACGAAAATCGACGACCGCACGATCGAGGCCGCTCAGGATCTCGGCGCGAACTCGTTTCAGGTGCTTTGCAGAGTGATAATGCCGCTCTCGATGCCGGGCGTCGCTTCGGGCATCACGATGGTCTTCGTGCCGTCGGTCTCTACGTTTATAATATCCAGAATGCTCGGCGGCGGAACGAATATGCTCATCGGCGACCTCATCGACCTTCAGTTCCTCGGAAACGCCTACAACCCGAGTCTCGGCGCGGCGATCTCGCTTGTGCTGATGGTATTCATCTTCCTCTGTATGTCGATAACCAACCAGCTCGACAATGAGGATATGGAAGGAGTACTGCTGTGAAAAAGATTTCCTCGAAGATCTACATCGGTCTGGTCTTCCTCTTCCTTTACGCGCCGATCTTTGTGCTGATCGCAAACTCCTTCAACCAGTCAAAGTCCAGAACGGTCTGGACTGGCTTCACGTTTGACTGGTACAAAAAGCTCTTCAACAACGAGGTCATCTTGAAGAGTCTCTTAAATACCCTGATCGTGGCGGCGATCGCCTCGATAATCTCAACCATCCTCGGAACCGCGGCGGCTATCGGAATCTACAAGATGAAAAAGATCACCCGCTCGCTCATTGTCAACGTCACTTATATCCCGATCATGAACTCCGAGATGGTCACGGGAGTCTCGCTGATGCTCCTCTTCGTCGCGCTCCACATCGATCTGGGGTATTTCACCCTGATCTGCGCGCACATCACCTTCTGCGTCCCGTATGTCGTTCTGAACGTCCTGCCGAAGCTCCGTCAGATGAACAAGAATCTCTACGACGCCGCGCTCGATCTCGGATGCAGTCCGCTGCTGGCCTTCAGGCACGTCGTGATACCCGAGATAATGCCGGGAATCCTGACCGGATTCCTGATGTCGCTGACCTACTCGATCGACGACTTCACGATAAGCTACTTCACGCACGGCTCGACGTCGCAGACGCTGCCGATCACGATCTACTCGATGACCAGAAGAAAGGTCTCGCCCGAGGTCAACGCGCTTTCGGCGATAATCTTCGTCGTGGTGCTCGTGATACTTCTCGTGATGAATCTTTCGGACATAAAGCGTTCCGAGTCGGCAAAGAAGGGGGCGGCGAAATGAAGAAGCTCATAACCGCGCTGCTCGCCGCGACGATCCTGATTCTGCCGCTCCGTGCCGACTACGAGGACATTCCCTATTCCGACGACTACGACTGGGATCGCTTCAGAGGACAGAACGTGACGATCAACGTCTACAACTGGGGCGAGTACATCTCGGTCGACGAGGGCAACGAAGGCGATTTCGACACGAACAAGGAGTTTGAGAAGCTGACCGGAATCAAGGTCAACTACACGAATTTCGCGACGAACGAGGAGCTCTACGCGAAGCTCAAATCGGGCGGGGCGAGCTACGACGTCATAATCCCCTCCGACTACATGGTCGCCCGGATGATAAACGAGGATATGCTCGAAAAGCTCGACTTCGGCAACATCCCGAACTATGACAAGATCATGGCAAGCTACAAGGGCATCGAATACGACCCGACCGAGGAATACTCGGTTCCCTACACGGTCGGAATGGTCGGACTGATCTACAACACGACAATGGTCGATGAAGAGGATCTCGGCTCGTGGGGAATCCTCTGGAACGAAAAGTACGCGAACGAGATCCTGATGTTCTCGAATTCCCGCGACGCCTTCGCGATCGCCTGCAAGTACCTCGGCTACTCGATGAACACGACCGACGAGCGGGAGCTTAAACTCGCGGCGGCGGCTCTGACCGATCAGAAGCTTCTGGTGCAGGCCTACGTCATGGATGAGATCTTCGACAAGATGACGGGCGGCGAGGCCGCTCTGGCTCCCTATTACGCCGGTGACGCGATAACGATGATCGGCGACAATCCGGATCTGGCCTACATGGTGCCGGAGGAGGGAACGAACCTCTTCGTCGACGCGCTGTGTATCCCGAAGGGCGCGAAGAACAAGGAAGCGGCCGAGATGTATATAAACTACATGACCGAGACGCGGACCGCGCTGGCGAACATCGAGTACATCTGCTACTCAACCCCGCAGGCCGAGGTGAAGGAGAATCTTGACCCGGAGACGGCGGAGGATCCGATAAGCTATCCTGACGAGGAGATACTTTCGAACACGGAGGTCTTCATCGCGCTTCCGACGGCGACAACGAAGCTGATGGACGAGCTCTGGACGTCGATTCTGACGGCGAACTCAACCGACCCGTGGACGATTCCGGTATTCCTGATAGGCTGTCTTGGCCTGTCGATCGGCATCAACGTGATAAGGTCGCAGAGAAAGAAGAAGAACGGCTGATAATAAGAAGGTTATCCGTTAAGGGAGGGGCTGGGTGCCTCTCCCGGTTCTTTCGGCAGTGCGCTTTAGTATGGTAAATCGATACGCAAATACGCAAATACGCGTATTTTTGGGGGTACTCTCCCATATTTTTTTTATACGCATGCGTATATCTTTTTCCTTTAGGCGAGGGCGAAGCCCGAGCGGGGCGAGCGCGGAGCGCGACCCCCTCCTGACAGAACCGAGAGAATCAACTCAGCACATCCTTCATCTGACGTCTGCCCGCGGGGGCTCCCCCGCCGCTTTAACATGGTAAATCGATGCGCTTATACGCAAATACGCGTATTTTTGGGGGTCATTCCCCTTTTTTTTTTATACGTATGCGTGTATCTTTTTCCTTTAGGTGAGGGCAAAGCCCGAACGGGTGAAGGAGTAGCCGCATAGCGGCAACTCCGAACCCTCCTGACAGAAACGTGAGAATCAACTCAGCACAAACTAACCCTGACGTTCGAGTGCAGGGTCGCACCCTGCCTGACGTCTGGGAGCGGCGGCACGCCGCACAAAAGGAGGAGCCGGAACTCCTCCTCTTTTCAGCTTCTGTGATTACTGCCCGATCAGGATCTCGTCCTTCGGAATGTCCCCGACGCCGTTCAGAATGTAGTTCGGTCTGTAGGGGAACTTTGTCAGCGTGTCGAGCGACGTCACTCCCGAAAGCACAAGCACCGTGTCAAGCTCGCTCTCGATTCCCGCGATGATGTCGGTGTCCATCCGGTCTCCGATTATCGCCGCCTCGGCGTGATGGCATCCGAGGGTTTTCAGCGCGTGACGCATGATCAGGGGGTTCGGCTTTCCGATGAAATACGCGCTCCGGTTTGTGGCCAGTTCAATCGGCGCGATCAGCGCACGGCAGGCCGGAATTATTCCGCGCTCGCCCGGAGAGGTTATGTCGGAGTTCGTTCCGATAAGCTTCGCGCCCTTCATGACAAGCTCGGCCGCGCGTTCGATCTTCTCGTAGGATAAGGATCTCGTCTCGCCGAAGACGACGTAATCGGGATTGTAGTCGTTCATCGAGAGTCCCGCGTCATACAGGGCGTTGACAAGTCCCGGCTCGCCGATTACATAAACGCTTCCGCCCGGACACTGCGAGGCCAGAAACGCCGCCGTAGCCAGCGCGGACGTATAGAAATGCTCCTCGCTTATGTCAAGTCCCATCCGGCTGAGCTTCTGCGCGAGTTCGCGCGGCGCGCGCTCTGACGAGTTTGTGAGGAAGAGGAAATCCTTGCCGTTTGCTTTGAGCCAGTCGGTGAATTCCGGCACTCCGGGGAGCAGTCGGTTTCCGTGATAGATGACGCCGTCCATGTCGCATATGAACGCCTTTTTGTCGTGAAGAGCTTTAAGATCGGTCTTCATGTGTGTCTCCTTTGAGGGTTTTCTTTTATTATACAACAGATTTGTCAGGATTGCAAGAGATATCAGAAAATTCTGTGTAAATTCTTTTTGCGGCGAGCCGCCGCGGGCAGGGTGCGACCCTGCACTCGAACGTCAGGGTTAGTTTACTGCAAAAGGGTTTATCACGGTTCTGTCAGGAGGGGATTCGCGCTTTGCGCTCACCCCGTTCGCCTTCGGCTCACCTCACGAAAAAAGGGAAGATTATATTATTGCGGTTTCACGTACCACAATCTCGCTCTTCACCAGAATCCTCACGGTCGGGGAATCGTCGCCGTTTATTCGCAGCATCAGACGGTCGACCACCTTTTCGTACAGCGCGCGGCTCTTCTGGTCTATCGTCG
Source organism: uncultured Eubacteriales bacterium (assembly GCA_934503195.1). GTDB lineage: Bacteria > Bacillota > Clostridia > Oscillospirales > CAG-272 > Flemingiibacterium. The sequence continues at coordinate 15,443 of CAKSVM010000021.1, read as the reverse complement.
TGATCCCCAGCCGGTAGCTCGCCGCCGCGCGGAGATTGTCAAAGCCGACTAACGCCAGCTTCTCGGGAACGCTTACGTCCGCGTTCCACGCCGCGTTCAGAAGTCCGATCACAATGTAATCATACGCGCAGATTATCGCGTCGGGCGGCTCGGGAAGCGAATACAGCTTCTCAAACCCCTCAGCTCCCGCCGCCGCGAACCGAAGCTCCGAACTGAATATGTACTCCTCGCGAAGCACCCCGAACTTCTCCGCCGCCTTCCGGAAGGATATCTCACGCGCCATCGAGTAATTCTCCCCGGCGTAGCCGATCCGCTTCCGCCCGCTTTTTATGAGCCGTCCGATCACTTCCTCCATCGCGCCGGGAATGTCGGCCGAAATCGCGTCGAAATCCTTTGAGCCGGTGTTGACCGTGACTATCGGAACGCCGCACTTCTTGAGGTCAAGCATCGCCCTTTCGTTTCCGTAGGCGGGACCCTCGGCGATAACCCCGTCGTAGTAAACCGATCTGGGCGGCAGGAATCCCCTTATCGCGTCGCGGTCAAAGTTCGTCTCGGCGGCGAACATATTGAAGCCCCGCTCGCGCGCGATCGTGTTCAGAATCCCCAGCACCTCGCCGTAGAACTCGCTCCGGAACTCGGGGACGATCACGAGAATGTTCAGTTTTTTCCGTGTCTTCCGCGGCCGTCTCTTCACCCCGAGCCGATTTGCCTCGGAGATGATCTTTTCGCGAAGCTCCTTGCTGACTTCCTTTGATTCCTGTAGAGCTTTCGTCACGGTCGAGCCGGAGACGCCGAGCAGTTCGGCAAGCTGTTTCTGAGTCATGGCATCACCTTCGTTTCGTTTTGGTTGTCGTTTCCTTGATTATTGTATCATATTTCCCGTGGTTTGTCAAGTGGCCGCGAAATTTCGCAAATGTTTTTTCATCGGTGAAGGAATAGGCAGAGAGGTGACTGAGAATATCGTTCAGGTTGACTGAACAAAAGGGAGGGGCGACCCTCCCTTTGATATTTCAGGCACAAATTATCTGGTATAGCTTTCCGCCGATTCGTCCGTGTTTCTGAAGAGGAGCGAGACGCACCAGATCGACGCGAGTCCCACGACCGTGTAGATTATCCTCGCCATGAGCGAACCCTGTCCGCCGCAGATCCATGCCACTATGTCAAATTTGAACAGCCCCACCGAGCCCCAGTTGATTCCGCCGATTATCGCTAAAATGAGCGCGATTCTGTCTACCATATTATTTTCCACCTTTCTGACTATCTGTCGAAGCTATTTTTGCCCGGCGGATTTTTTTTATTCATCATTGTGATTCCATATTCTGACAAATTTTACAGCCGCTATGGTGTATAATATCTGTGGGAGGTGGTAATCTGAGCGTAATTTACGCCGACACTCTCTTTCTCGTCAACTTCTCGCTCGACTTTCTCGCGCTTTATATCTCCGGCCGGAGCCTCGGAACTCCGATTTACCCTCTGAGACTCGCCGCCGCCGCCGCGATCGGCGCGGGTTATGCCACGCTTTCGGTCATATTCACGCTTCCCGGGATTCCCGGACTCATAGTCTTCGCCGCGTTTGCCTTAATTATGTGCTTTATAGCTTTCAGACAGAATGTTATACGAAGCTCGGTCGTTTTCACGGCTACCTCGATGGGACTCGGCGGAATGATCAGCGTTCTCTGCCGTCTTCTGAGGATTTCGGGACTTAAGCTTCAGGGGCAGTCCGACGCGCCGGTTCTGCTGCTTTTCGCCGGGATTTCGGGGATTTTAAGTCTCGCTTACACAAGGCTCCGGAGGGCGGCGCGGCGTGAGGTTGAGGTTCTTATTGAGTTTCATGGGACGCGGAAGCTTCGGCTCCTTTCCGACAGCGGGAATCTTCTGGTCGAGCCGATCTCGGGAATTCCGGTCGTTATCGTGAAGCCTTCCGCGCTCGGACTCTCGTCCGCGCTTTCGCCCGGGAATTTGCCCGAGGGGATGAAAATCCGCGCGATTCCGTCGGAATCGGTGAACGGTTCAGGACTTCTGTACGGCTTTCTCAGCACGATTTTCATAGGGAAGCACGAGACGAAGGCCGTCATCGCGACGGCTGACGCGGATTTTTCGGGCTGTGACGGGATAATTCCTGAAACTTTATTATAGGAGGAAAATTTATGAAACCGTTGAACTTTCAGTTCATCGTCGACTTTGCCGAGCGGCTGAGCAGTGCAATTTCGGGAATTTTCGCGAGATCCCGGTGCGTCCACTACATAAACGGCGCGTCGACTCTCCCGCCGCCGCTCTCACACGAAAAGGAATCCGAACTCATCGAGGCTCTGTCGTCCGATCATCCGGAGGACGCGAAGAATCAGCTTATCGAACACAATCTGCGGCTTGTAGTCTACATCGCGAAGAAATTCGAGTCGACCGGAACCGGGATCGAGGATCTGATCTCAATCGGGACGATCGGGCTTATCAAGGCCGTGAACACCTTCAGCGCGGACAAGAACATAAAGCTTGCGACCTACGCGTCAAGGTGCGTTGAGAACGAGATTCTGATGTATTTAAGGAAGCTTTCGGGGCGGCGGGAGGTATCGATTGACGAGCCGCTTTCGGTTGACTGGGACGGGAACGAGCTTCTGCTCTCCGACGTGCTGGAGGGCGACGAGAACATTTCGGAAAGGCTTGAAAAGAGCGAAGACCGTAAGACAATCCGTGCGGCGCTGATGGAGCTTTCAGAGCGCGAGCGGACGATAATAACGCTCAGATTCGGTCTGAACGGCGGCGTTGAGCTGACGCAGAAGGAGGTAGCCGACAAGCTCGGCATCTCGCAGTCCTACATTTCGAGGCTGGAGAAGCGCATTCTGAATCAGTTGGAAACTGATCTCTCCGGCAAAGTATAGCGGGCAGGGTGCGACCCTGCACTCTGACGTCAGGCAGGGCGCGGCCCTGCACTCTGACGTCAGGGTTAGGTTGTGCGGATCTGGTTATCTCGGTTCTGTCAGGAGGGGGTCGCGCTCCGCGCTCGCCCCGCTCAGGCTACGCCTTCGCCTAAAGGAAAAAGATATACGCATCCGTATAAAAAAAAACGGGGGAATGACCCCCGAAAATACGCGTATTTGCGTATAAGCGCATCGATTTACCATGTTAAAGCGGCGGGGGAGCCCCCGCGGGCAGACGTCAGGGTTAGGTTGTGCTGAGTGGTTTATCTCGGTTCTGTCAGGAGGGGGTCGCGCTCCGCGCTCGCCCCGTTCGGGCTTCGCCCTCACCTCACGAAAAAGGGGAATGCTTGCCGTTGTTTACAGGTCGCATAACAGACGCTCACCTCCCGGAAGACGTTCCGGGAGGGAATTTTTTCTTTATAGCTTGACAAATCCGCCGAAATATGTTATCATATTTCAAAAAAGAGAATAAACCAAAAATCTGTAAAGGAGAATCAGCATGACAGAATTTGACGTAACCTCATTCGGCGCGGTGCCGAATGGCAGAACCGACTCAACCCCGGCCTTCAAAAAGGCTCTCGGACTCGCCGCGAAGTGCCACGGAACCGTTCTCGTCCCCCCGGGGGATTACATAGTCGGCCAGCTTAAGATGGGCGAGGGAGTCGCGCTGCGCGGCGTCTCAGGCTGGGGATTCAGAAGCGACGGAACGGCCACGCTTCATCTTCGCGACGCTGACTGCGACTGCATGATCGACATGACCGGAGCCTTCGGCGGAAGTATCTCGGGACTCTGCCTTGACGGACGGAATCTCGGCGAGAGGATCCACGGCGTGAAAATCGACTGGGAAAAGTACAACGGCGGAGCTAAAGAGGACACCCCGACCTTTGACGACTGCCGCGTAGGGCGTTTCAGCGGCGACGGAATTCATCTGAGGCATATCTGGTGCTTCTCGATAAGACATTCGATGGTCTGCTTCAACGGCGGATGCGGACTCTACATCGACGGCTGGGACGCGTTCATCCTCGACAACTGGTTCTCGGGGAACAGAAACTGCGGAATCCTCGGCGGCCCCTGCACGGCCTCGATCACCGTCACCGGAAACCGCGTTGAGTGGAACAGAGTCGCCGGATTCAGATTCCACCGCGGCGACAGCTACAACATCACCGGAAATTTCTTCGACCGGAGCGGCGGCCCCGCGATCTCACTCGGCGACGATGGCGGCGGATGCTCGAACATCACGATCACCGGAAACATCTTCAGAAGAAGCGGAAAGCCCTGCGAAACCCTCACCGACGAGCGCGACAATTGTCATCTCAGAATGTCAAAGTGCGACAACGTGGTTGTGACCGGAAACGCGTTCAGACTCGGCCGTGACGACGGCGGCGTGGGAGTCGACAGCCCGGAGCATTCGATCGTCCTTCGCGACAACAGCTATTCGATCATCCGCGACAACGTTCTGCACAGAGGACAGCTCGGCGAGAAATTCCTCATCGAGGGCGACAACTCTACCTGCGTGATCGACACGAATATCGGATAACCGGCGGAACACGAAAAAAACGGGAGGGGCTTGCCCCTCCCGTACTGAATCAGCCTTGTGTCATCTCCACAAGTCTTTCGGCCGCGTCGTAGCACATCTTCATCCATTCGGAAACCAGCGCGTCGGGCATACGGTCGTAGACCAGTTCGAGCGTGATATCGCCCTTGTACCCGGCCTCGCGGAGAATCCTCGTGTGCTCCGGCCAGTCGAGCTTTCCGGTGAAGGGAAGCATATGCGCGTCGCTGTAGAGATAGTTGTCGTGGATGTGGGTGCATCCGACGTATTTCGCGAGCTTCTTCAGAGCGTCGGCCGACGCCTTATGGCAGGAAACGGCTCCGTGTCCGGTGTCATAGCAGCAGACCACGTCGGGATCGTTGAAGCGTTCGATTATCGCTATGACCTCCTCGGCGCGCGACGTGAAGCGGCTCTTTCCGTCAAAATACTTGCAGTCCGACGGCCGATCCTCGAAGAGATTCTCGATCGCGAGCTTCATCCCGTGCTTCTTGGCGAACTCAAACTCGGGCGCGAGATAGTCATACGTGAATTCGACAATCTCCTTCTCGTCATACCGCTCGATCGAACGGTACTCGTCGGCGTGAACCACGACATATTTCGAGCCGAGAATCGCGGCCGCCTCGAAGGCTCTGTGGAAGATCTCCGGGAACTCGCTGTCGGGATAGGTACGGTATCTGTTGAAGGGCGCGTGCGACTGACCGACTCTCGCACCGGATTTATCGAACATTTCGCGCTGACGCTTTGTCCCGGAGAGCCAGTTTTCGCCCTCAATGACTCCGGGATAGTCGAAGACTCTGAATCCGGCCGCGGTGAGCTTTTCGAGTACGTCGTCGAATCCGCGTTCCGGCTCGCCCCCGGGGCGGTCGAAGAAATGGTTAAGGTTTACTGATGGTTCCATTGGTTTGCCTCCTTATGTATTATCGGATCCGAGGATCCGTTTGTCCGGTATGCCGGACGTGAAATCATCTGTACGGCGTCAGTAACGTGTCGAGTTTCTCCTCATACGTCTTCACTTCCTTTTGGGAAACATTTTTATCAGTATGCAGCTTTTTTGGACACCGTGGCGAAGTTGTCTATTGCAAATTCAGAGTGTTTGATGTAGAATAGTATAGCACAATAAAAAACAAATGTCAACTATCTTCCAAAAATATTTTTTCATGGAGGCATAATCTGTGGATAACGAAACCAAAAAGGAGCAGAGTGGCGAGAATTTCATGATGAAGGTCGCCGAGTTCATCGTCGACAAGCGCAATCTGATCGTACTCATCTATGTGATCCTCATCATATTCTCGGCCTTCTCACGGAACTGGGTAGAGGTTGAAAATGACCTCACCTTCTATCTCCCGTCCGACGCCGAGACCAAGATCGGTCTTGAGATAATGGACGACGAGTTCGTCACCTTCGGCTCGGCGAGACTTATGATCTCGAACATTACATACGACGACGCGAAGGTCCTCGCCGACAAGATCGCCGGACGCCCCGAGGTGCAGAGCCTGACCTTTGACGACTCGACCGAACACTACAACAAGGCGTCGGCTCTCTTTGACGTCACCTTCGACTACTCCGAGGACGACGAAAAGGCCAAGGAATCGCTCGACAATCTTCTTGCCGACCTCTCGGAATACGACGTCTTCGTCTCGTCGACGCTGAATGAGGATCTCTCGGCCACGATCGCCAAGGAAATGCAGGTAATCATCGTGATAGTCGCGATAGTCGTCGTCACGGTTCTCGTCCTCACGTCGCAGACCTACGCCGAGGTTCCGGTGCTGATCCTGACCTTCCTCTCGGCCGCGATCCTCAACATGGGAACGAACTTCATGCTCGGCAAGATCTCGTTCATCTCGAACTCGGTCACGATTGTCCTCCAGCTCGCGCTCTCGGTCGACTACGCGATCATCTTCTGCAACCACTTCAAGGAAGAGCATGAAACGATGCCGATCCGCGAGTCGGTCATCGCCGCGCTGGCAAAATCAATCACCGAGATCGTCGCTTCCTCGCTCACCACGATCGGCGGACTCATCGCGATGATGTTCATGCAGTTCAGGCTCGGTCAGGACATGGGAATCTGTCTTATCAAGTCGATATTCATGAGCCTTCTGTCGGTCTTTTTCCTGATGCCCGCGCTCCTCATGATGTTCGGAAACGCGATGGACAGGACGAAGCACAAGAGCTTCGTTCCCGAAATTCCCTTCGTCGGAAAGTACGCCTACGCGACGAGATTCTTCGTCCCGCCGCTCTTTGTGGTTGTCATCGCGCTGGCCTTCCACTTCTCGAACCTCTGCCCCTACGCCTACGGAGACAGCCTTATAGAGACGCCGAAGCTCAACGAGAACCAGATCGCCGATAAAATGATCGACGAAACCTTTGATCAGGTCAACATGGTCGCGCTCATCGTCCCGGCCGGCGACACGAACGCCGAGGGCAGGCTCCTCTCCGAGCTTGAGGAATACGATGAGGTCGATTACACTCTCGGTCTTGCCAACGTCGAGGCGATGGACGGATATGTCCTGACCGATAAGCTGACGCCAAGACAGTTCTCGGAGCTGGTGGATCTCGATTACGAGGTCGCCGAGGTTCTCTACGCCGCCTACGCGGTCAATGACGAGAACTACGGACGGATCGTCGGCGGACTCTCAAGCTACAGCGTGCCTTTAATGGATATGTTCATGTTCCTCTACGACGAGGTGGAAGAGGGCTACGTGACGCTCGACGACGATCTCATGGACACGCTTGAGTCGGCCTACACCCAGATGAGCGCGGCGAAAAAACAGCTCCACGGCGAAAACTACGACCGTATGCTCGTCTACCTGACGCTCCCCGAGAGCGGCGACGCGACCTACAGCTTCCTCGACACGATCCGCGACACCGCGAAGAAGTATTACCCCGCCGACTCGACCGTCCTTGTCGTCGGAAACTCGACGAACGAATACGACTTCAAGAAGTCATTTGAGATAGACAACGTCGTCGTCACGATCCTTTCGATACTCATCGTCCTTGTCGTCCTGCTCGGAACCTTCAAGTCGGTCGGAATGCCGCTTCTTCTGATCATGGTCATTCAGGGAAGTATCTGGCTTAACTTCTCGTTCCCGACCTTCTCGGACAAGCCGCTCTTCTTCCTGTCGCAGCTCATAGTAAGCTCGATTCAGATGGGCGCGAACATCGACTACGCGATCGTCATCTCAAGCCGCTTCATGGAGATAAAGGACTCGATGCCCAAGAAACAGGCGATAATCGAGACGATGAACTTCTCCTTCCCGACGATCATCACGTCAGGAAGCATGATGGCGATGGCCGGAATCCTCATCGGTCAGATGACCTCGAACACCGCGATCGTCGGAATCGGTCAGAGTCTCGGCCGCGGAACGATAATCTCGATTTTCCTCGTCATGTTCGTTCTCCCGCAGATCCTGCTCCTCGGCGAAAAGGTGATCGACAAGACCTCCTTCTCGGTTCCCAAGAAGATAAAGAAGAGAAATCGCCACGGACGCGTCAGGGTCGACGGTCTTGTGCGCGGTGAGATAAGCGGAGAGATCAGCGGTATAGTCCACGCGGTGGTCGACGGCGAAGTCAACCTGACCGTTATCTCGGGCGACGTGAACGAAGTAAATCCGCCCAAGCAGCTTCCGGAGGGACACACGACTGAAAGCTGACGCTTTCAGTCGGCATTTTGCGGCTCTATCGCGGTTTTACAACCGCGATTTGGCGAGCCAACCGCGCCGCAAAATGCAAGAAAGGTAGCTTTTGCTGCGCAAAAGCATGGTGAATAAGGATGAAACGAATGAATAACAAAAAACTTCAATATATCGTAAGCGTCGTTCTCTGCGCCGCGATGATCTTCTCGCTGATCCCGACCGGAGTTTTCGCTGACGACGAGACGATTGAGATTTCCACCGCCGGCGAACTGCTCGACTTCATCGAAAACTGCGCGCTTGACAGCTGGTCGGTCGGAAAGAAGGCCGTCATCACCGCCGACATCTCGCTCGACGGAAAGAAATTCGAGCCGATCCCCACCTTCTCGGGAATCCTTGACGGCGGCGGACACACGATAAGCGGAATCGTCATCTCGGGCGGCTCGACCCCGACCGGATTCATCTCGCGCTTAAAACAGGGCGGACTTGTCCGCGATCTGAAGATCTCGTCGACCATCTCGTCGTCGGGCTCGGGCGCCGGAGTCGGCGGAATCGTCGGAAGCAACGCCGGAACGATCATGAACTGCTCCTACAACGGAATAATAAAGGGCAAGACCTCGGTCGGCGGCATCGTCGGCGAGAATCTGACCACGGGTGAAATCTATTCCTGCGAATCGTCGGGCAACATCACCGGAGAGAGCAAAACCGGCGGAATCGTCGGCGACAACGCCGGAACCGTCACCGATTCGGTAAATCACGCCGGAATCAACACGGCCAGCGTCGACCACTCGCTCAGCCTCTCGGATCTCAACATAAACCTCGATATCACAAAGCTCGCGGATTTCAATCTCCTCGGCACGATCAACGTGGCGTCCGACACGGGCGGCGTTTCGGGCTATTCCTCGGGCATGATCATGGGCTGCAAAAACGACGGAACCGTCGGATATCCCCACATCGGATACAACGTCGGCGGCATCGTCGGACGCTCGGGCGGATTTGTCACAGGCTGTGAAAACAGCGGAACGATCAACGGACGCAAGGATATCGGCGGCATCGTCGGTCAGTCCGAGCCCTACGTGACCCTCGATCTCTCGCAGGACAATATCTCAAAGCTCGAAAGACAGCTTGACGAACTCTCCGACCTCGCCGAAAGCACGGTAAACGACGCCGGAGACGGCGCGGATAAGGTCACCGATCGTCTCACGAACATGAATAACTCGCTGAACTCGGCGACCGGAATAGTAAAGAAGCTCGGAAATCAGGTCTCCGACACGGCCGACGCCGCGGTTTCGGAAGTGAACCGTCTCTCAAACGTCGCGGCCGATGTCGTTTCGAGAATAAACAATATGTCGGGCACGGTCGACAAGCTCACCGCCGAAATCACGGCCGGACTCGATCAGCTTGAAAAGTCGACAGACGAACTCTCGAAGGCCTCGGCGATCGGAAGCGACGCGCTCGACGAAATCACAAAGGCCTCCGGATCGGCCGCTTCGGCGATCGAGTCGGGCAGAAAACACGCCTCGCAGGTGGTCGACGGCTTTGACGAGCTTCGCGACTCGATAAAGATAAAGGACAAGGACGCCGTGAGAAAGGCGTTTGACAAGATCGGCGAGGGCTTTGACGAGCTTTCGGTGATTTCGGATGAGCTTCAGGTTTCGCTCCGCGCGCTCCGGAATGTGCTTCAGAGCCACGGCTGGACCGACGACGCGGTTTCGGACATTGACAATCTCGGCGCGTCGATCGCCGAAATCGGAACCGAACTCTCGAAGATCAGCAAGGAGATAAAGAACATTTCCGATTCGATAACTATTGACGCCGACAAGCTGAATGAGGCCGCCGAAAAGCTCGGCGAGGCGTTTGACTCGCTCGATAAGGCTTCAAGTGAGCTTGACGACGCGATGAGACTCGCGTCGGACGGAATGAACAAGCTCGTCGAGGGTCTCAAGGCTCTGACCGGGGGACTCGAAATCGGCGACAAGGACGCGGTTGACAAGGCTTTCGCGACAATTGAAGAAGCGATCACGACGCTTAACGGCGCGTTCGGAAGCATGGCCGACTCGGCCGCGAGGGCGATCCTCGCGCTCGGTGGAATCGACTTCCTCGACACCGACGGCGTGAAAGGCGCGCTGGAGGATCTTCAGAACTCGGCCGCCGACGCGAAGAACGCGGTGAATGAAATCGGCGAGATGATAAAGGTCATCCGCGACAACGTTACGATTGTAAAGCCGAACCCGTCCGAGGGCTTCAGACTGATTTCGGAGGGCTTTGACGACATGAAGGCGTCGATAGCGTCGATAAAGGCCGCGTCGGGTGATTTCAGAAACGGAATCTCTTCTCTCCGTGACGGACTCTCGGCGCTCAGAAACGCGATCGCGATCCGCGACGTTGCCGGGGTAAAGAATTCGCTTGACAAAATAAACAATTCCCTCGGAAATATCGCGTCGGAAATCCGCGACATCGGACGTATCATCGAAGATCTCGCGCGCGTGATGGATCGTATGTTCATCTGGGGCGACCGGGTGGTTGACGCGGTCGCTGACGTCGGAGAGCTTCTTGGCGACGCCGCCGACCAGATAGGGAAGATCACCTCGGGAATCTCGACGATACGCGATAATTTCAGCTTCGACGACAAGAAGTTCGACTCGGGTCTTGACGATATCCGCGACGGAATGAAGGGGCTTATTGACGACACCAAGGGCATCGAGAACTCGATAAACTCAATCGGAGACGCCACGTCAAAGCTCAGCGACGCGGGAGACGTTCTCTCGTCGGCACTTTCGGGAATCTCGGACAGTGTCGGAATCTTCAAAACCGCGTCTGAATCCTTCTCTGAGCTCGCGAAGGAGACCGGCTCGATCTTCGACTACCTCGCCGGGGTCGACCCGATTCAGCTTCCCCAGAGCGGCGACGCGATGAAATCGACGGCAAATCAGCTCTACACTCAGATAAACTCGGTGTCAAAGCAGGTCGATCTCCTGACGAAGGATATGTCGGACGTCTCGGGCACGCTCCGTGAGGACATTCTCGCGATAAACGACAAGTTTGACGAGATCAGACAGACGGTCGCCGACATTTTCGCGGGCGGCGAGGACTATGACATAAAGGATATCTTCACCGACACCTCCGAGTCCAATATCGACTCGATGACAAGCGGAAAGATTGACTCGTCAAGAAACAACGGCGAAGTCGCGGGCGACCTCAACGTCGGAGGCATTGTCGGCGCGATGGCGATCGAACACGAACAGGATCCCGAGGACGACACGCATGAAAGCTCGCTCTTGAACCGCGTCTACGAGAGCCGCTCGGCCGTGACGAACAGCGAAAACACCGGTCCGGTCACCTCGAAAAAGAGCAGCGCGGGCGGAATCTGCGGACGGATGGAGCTCGGAGTCATCGACTCGTCGGGAAACTATGGCGCGATAAAGAGCGAAAGCGGAACCGAGGTCGGCGGAATCGTCGGCTCGGCAAGCTCAAAGATCCGGAACTGCTACTCAAAATCGACTCTCTCGGGCAAGGGATATGTCGGCGGAATAATCGGCGTCGGCAGCACGGGACTTTTCGGCGACGGTTCGAGCGTTTCCGACTGCGTGAGCATCGTCGAGATCACTGACGCGGATGAGTTCTACGGCGCGATCGCCGGAGCCGAGGGCGGAACCTTCACGAACAACGTCTACGTCTCGGACACCCTCCGTGGAATAGACAGAATGTCTGTTGACGGCGGCGCGCAGCCGATAAGCTATGACGAGGTCTTCTCGTCCGGGTCGACCCCGAAGCGGCTCAAGAAATTCACGCTCTCGTTTGTCGCCGACGATGTGACGCTGAAATCGCTCGGATTCTCCTACGGCGACTCGTTTGACAGAGACGTTTACCCCGAAATCCCGGCGAAGGACGGATACTACGCCGTCTGGTCGCGCGACACGCTTGAGAATCTTCACTTTGACACGGTGGTCGAGGCGGTCTACATCCGCGACGTCACGGCGATTCCGGGCGGGCAGACGAGAGGCGGAAATCCGCTGATTCTCGTAGAGGGAATCTTTGATCTCGAAGACAAGCTTATTTCGGAGTCGATGCCGATCGACCGGAGCAGATTTGACAACATCTCTGACAGCTACATCGGCGCGGTCGGAAAATCGCTCTCGAAGATCGGAAGCTCCTTCCCGCCGTTATACGTCGGCCGCGACATAATCGAGCAGTGGAAGATCACGATCCCCGACGACGGTCAGACGACCCACACGGTCAGACTCAGCACGCCGACCGACATGACCGCCGCGGTTTATGTCCTGAAGGACGGTGTTTTCGAAAAGGCTGACACCGGGACGGCCGGAAAGTATTTCGTCTTTGACGTTGAGGGAAACGTCGCCGAGTTCGCGGTTGTAACCGAGTACGCGGTCTGGATCGCGTATGTTGCCGCTCTGGCGGTGATTCTGGTGATTCTGATTGTGATCCTCGTCGTTATAGCGTCGCTCAGAAGACGCCGCAGGGGCGGTAAAAATAAGGCCGATCAGCCCTCGCCCGACCCGATACCCGGTTCGTATATAATTCACAGCTCGGATCCCGGAACCGAACGCCGCGAGCGTGAGATCGCCGAACTCAGAATCTTACTCGAAAAAGAGCGCGCCGAGAGATCGGATCTCGCAAGACAGGTCGAGGAGCTGAAATCGACGAAAAATGACGACGGGTCAAAAAATTGACTGAACTGCTAAGAACTCCCCCGGAAAATTATATAATCTTATAGAAATCGCCGCGATTTATTGACAATCGCGGCGTTTCATTGTATAATTAAAGAACAAGAAAAACACAGGAGAGAGCTTTTATGAAACGATTTTTGGCTGTTCTGACGATGCTTATACTCTCGCTCGCGGCACTTTCTGCCTGCGGCGATGAGAAGACCCCGGACGTCGCGCTGTCTGATTTCACAAACTGGCAGAGCTATCAGATCATCCGCTCCGACACTAACGAAACCGGAAAATCCGGCGCGATCGCGCTCCGGAAGGGAATCGCCGACAAGACCGGCACCGAGCTCACGCTCACGACCGACTTTGTGAAGCGCGGCGAAGCCGCGCCCGAGGGGACGCTTGAAATCTTAGTGGGGCCGACAAACCGCCCCGAATCCGAATCCGGGCTTCTCGCGAAGGACTGGGAGGTTGAGTTTGAGGGCGGAAGGCTCGCGATACGCGGCGGAAGCTCCGCGGCGGTTGACGCGGCGGTCGAGTGGTATCTCTCGGAATGCGTGTCCGCGAACGGGCTGAAGGTTCCGAAGACGCTCAAAAGATTTGACGGCGAATATCCGTGGAAGGATATCACGATCGGCGGAACCCCGATCTGGGAGTTCAGAATCGAGTCGGACAACCCGGAATTCTCGTCCGCGCTGAAAGCCGACATCGCCGAGCGCAGCGGAAGAACTCCCGATGACGACGCGAAAAAATCGATAAGGATCGTCCACTCGGACGAGACCGAAAGCTTCGCCGCGGTGGTGACTCTCACTGACGACGGGGTTCTCGCGACGACAAATTATCTTGACCTTAAGGAGGCGTTTGATTTACTAATGGAAGCGATCAGCACAAGAAGCACAGACGCGATTGACAAGCTCGACTCGAAGAAGTACATCGAGGTGGCCGATTTTTCGGCCGGAAAGGCAAAGCTTGACGAGGTTAACAAGCTCGCCGACGAGCGGATCGTCGAAATCAGAAACACGAAATCCGACTACAAGGCCGGAGAGGGCGGAAAGATCTACTACGTCTCGAACAAGGGTAACGACATGAACGACGGACTTTCCGAAAAGACTCCGAAGGCGAATCCGACCGCGTTCGACAATATGTTAAAGGCCGGGGACGTTCTCCTCTTTGAGCGCGGCGGACTCTGGCGCGAATACTTCAAGACGGTCGCGGGCGTCACCTACTCGGCCTATGGCGAGGGAGCGAAGCCGATGATCTACGCGTCGCCCGAAAACGGAGCCGACGCCTCGAAGTGGACGCTGATGGAAGGCACCGAGAATATCTGGATATACGCCACCGAGATGATGGACGTCGGAAACATAATCTTCAACGAGGGCGACGTTTACGGCTACAAGGCGATTCCGTTCTACAAGGATGGAAAGTACTGGGCCTCGGAGGACAAGGAGTTTGACATAATCGAGGGGCTTGACTGTGATCTGAAGTTCTTCAGCAAGGCTGACAGCAAGTTCTCGGGGAACACCGTTCCGGTCAGCGACACCGGGAATATCGGCGAGATCTATCTGCGCTGCGACAAGGGAAATCCGGGTGAACTCTACGACTCGATCGAGTTCCTGATCCGCCGCAACGGAATCGGGCTTGCCGGGGACAACGTGATAATCGACAATCTCTGTGTCAAGTACGTCGGCGCGCACGGAATCGGCGGCGGCACGGTCGGAAATGTCACGATAAGAAACTGCGAGATCGGCTGGATCGGCGGAGGCGTTCAGTACTACACTCCGTCAAAGAATCAGATAGTCCGCTACGGAAACGGAATCGAGATCTACGGCGGATGCAAGAGCTACACGATCGAAAACTGCTATGTCTACGACTGCTACGACGCCGGAATCACGCATCAGTATCAGAAGGGCGGCACGAACGCGATCACTGACGAGAACGTCACCTACAAGAACAACGTCATCGAACGCTGCGCCTACAACATCGAGTACTTCATGGGCGCGGTCGAGAGCGGAAACGCCGACCGGATCATGCGTAATGTCCACATCACCGACAACATTCTGCGCGAGGCGGGAAAGAGCTTCGGCGAGCGTCCGCACTCGGTTGACATCATGGGCTGGGGTCACCGCAACGAGGCGTACAACTTTGTCATCGAGAACAACATCTTCGCGAACGCCGAGAACCGGATCTTCTACATCGGCGCGGAGAAGGAGGAATGGCTCCCGACCTTCAAGAACAACACCTACATTCAGAAGTTCGGCGGTCAGTTCGCGCTCTGGGGACCTCTCACGGCGATGAAGGATTACGCGTACGGTCAGGACTTTGACCAGAAGATCAAGGAGATCACCGGGGAAGAAGGCGCGAAGATTTATTACATCGACGACGTCACCGGAGCTTGGGTTAAGAAGTAAGACAAAAAGAAGGGGGACTGCCGTTCGGCAGTCCCTTTTGAGGTTCTGTGGCGATAAAAACGCGGCCGAAGGCAGAATCGTCGCGGGGGATGGTACGAAGGATGAGAGCGGGACAAAGGTGAGAAAGCTGCACAAAGGTAGAAGACAGTATGAAGGCAGAAGACGGTATTAAGGTTGAACGCGGCCGAAGGCCGCGAAGGCGGCACGAAGTGCCGTCGACTTTGCGAAGCGAAGTCGATTGCGCGCGAAAGCGCGCAACCTTCACT
>CAKSVM010000020.1 GCA_934503195.1 uncultured Eubacteriales bacterium | reverse complement strand
CGCGCCCCTGACATCGGATCACCGCGAACTTGCACCCAAACGCGCTTTTTCGCGAAATTCCGCGAATCTCCCGCTGACCGCTCATGAATCAATCGCCGCGAAAAGCGGACTCCCGCCGTTCTCAACCGACATTATATCTTTCGTAGTAGAAGAGATACTGCTGAGCGATCCCGGCGTACTCGCCGAGCGCGTCTATGTCAAGCCCGTCAGGATAGTACTTCGCCAGAACCCGTTTTATCCAGACGTCGATCGGAAAGGCCGACGTCATTCCGAGTCCGAAAAGCATCGCGCAGGACGCGACCTTCGGCCCGACTCCCTTTATCGTGCAGAGAACCTCCATCGCGTCCGACGGCTCCATAGCGGCGACCTCTGAAAGATTCAGCGTCCCCTCCGCGACTCTCTTCGCGGCGTCGTATATGTACTTCGCCCGGAATCCCGTCCGAAGCTCGGAAAGTCCGTCAACTCCGGCGTCAACCAGCGCGGCCGCAGTCGGAAACGCGTAGTGCGTTCTTCCGCCGTCATGAATCGGCTCGCCGTACCTCTCGGACATCGCGGCGATTATCTTCTTAATTCTCGGAATATTGTTGTTCTGCGAGACGATGAAGGAGCAGAGCGTCTCCCACGGCTCCTGACGAAGAATCCGGATTCCCTTGCCGTATTCCATCGCGGTCGGCATCACGGTGTCCTTTCCGTGCGCCGCCGAGTCGAATTTTTTCGCGATATCCGCGCGGACCTTACGGTAATCGGCGTCAAGCGCGAGATAATGCCGCCAGATCTTTTCGTATTCCTCCGCCGTCGCGCCGATTATTTCGAGCGTATCCGGACTCTTCTGCGAAAAGACGATATGCTTTCCGTAAGCGACGCCCTCAAACCCGTCGTCGGTCGGCTCAAATCTGAAGCACTGCCCGCAGTCAAAGATCTGCGAAACGAGAAAATTTTCAAGCCCTCCGATCCGCACAACCGGGATATTTTCCGCGTTTTTATATGTGTCAATCTCTTTTTCAAGTACCGCCATGCTGATTTCCTCACTTTTTACAAATTTTATCTTGCATTATATCTATTATACCGCTATAATATAAATAAATCAAGTATTCTGGGGGAAAAATCCATGGAAAAAATCTACACGATACCCGTAAACGAAGCCTTCGAAAAATCCGAGGCCGATCACTCCTGCGGCTGCCCCTTCTGCACACTCTACCGGAAGCTAGAAAATGATCAGCTTGAACTCATCCTCGGTGCGTCAATGATGGAGCCTGACGTCCGGATAAAGACAAATGAGCTCGGCTTCTGCAAAACCCATTACGACATGATGTTCACCCGCAAGAACCGTCTCGGAATGGCTCTGATGCTCGAGAGTCATCTGAATCAGCTTCGCGAGGAGACGTCGGGCAAGGGATTCTCCGCGCTGAAAGGAGTCGGCGTCGAGCCGATGAAGCGGCTTGAAAAGCTTGAATCGACCTGTTACGTCTGCGAGCGGATAAATTTCTCGCTGTCGAAGATGTTCGAGACGGCCGTGCTTTTATGGGAGCAGGACGAAAATTTCAGAAAAAAACTCCGCGCTCAGCCCTACATCTGCCTCCCGCACTACCGGATGTTCGTCGACTACGGCCGCAAGGGACTCTCCAAAAAGAACTTCGCCGACTTCTACAAGGAGGTCTCGACCGTCGTCAACACATATTTTGACGAGCTCCGCGACGACGTCAGCTGGTTCTGCAAGAAATTCGACTACCGCTACGACGCCGAGCCGTGGGGCAACGCGAAAGACGCCGTCGAACGCGCGATAAAGTTCACTTCGGGCGATATGCACCGCGACGAGGTGAACGGAAAATAACCTCCGGAGGTGTGCCATGAAAGACCGCCGCAAAAATCCGCTGTTTATCTATATAGCGTCGCTCGCCGTCCTCGCGCTTGTGATCGGCGTGGTTTTCGTGATCGTCGAAGTGAATTCACGACTCGCGCCGGATAATCAGACTCTGACCAAATCGTCAGGTTACCCGATTCCCGGCGGCATCCTCAGCATAACCGCGTGGGAATACGACCGCTCCGGAACCGTCACCGAAATCTATGGGCGAAAGGACAATTATAAGCCGATTACGATGTCAATCGGAAATGAATTCCTGATCGTCAGCGCGTACAACAAGGAGAATTCGGTCGTCGATCCCGATCCGCGTCTCTACATATCGGCATACTGCGACAACGCGAAGCTCACCGCGCGTTATTCCCTGCCGATCTCCTACTGGGGCGAACCCTGTACCGTAAAGGATTTTCTTCCCGACAAAATGAACTATGCCGGGGAAAAGCCGGATATCTCGCGCCGCGACGCGCTTATGATCTACGCCGCCGTCGACACGCGCCAAGATGAGAGCTTCATGAACTCGCAGACCGACGAGTCGGGGAAACCGCTCTACCACGCGGCGTCCTCAGAGCGGCTTCTCGAAGTCTTCCCACACGTTTCGGGAAATGATTCGGCCGCGACGCGCGACATTTCGGAGACGACGCTTATATTCGAAGCCTTCTCGAACGACCTTGACGAAAAACTGATCGCATGTGCGAAGGTCAGAGTGAGATACTATTCGAAGTGGAATTTCGAGGGTGTGACCGGCTCCGACGCCTACCGGAAAAAGCTCGCGTCGCTAGGAATCGAGGACGACCTTGACAGCTATGGCTTCGCGACGGCAGAGCTTGTGGAATACTGGGAGTCAGAACAATGAAATAAAAAAATCCTCTCGCACGGAGGATTTTTTCTTCGGAAATTGACTTTTCGCCCCTTCCGTACGTTTTACTTATCAGAAAGGATGTGATCATATGACCGATTTCGAAATCGAACGGATTGTTGAAAAGCATGGCGACCGGCTTTTCAGATACTGTCTTCTGATCTTAAGGAACAGCTCCGACGCCGAGGACGCGGTTCAGGAGACCTTTTTGTCGCTCGTGCGGAAAAATCCAAGCTTTCGCGGCGCGGAACACGAAAAGGCGTGGCTCTTTCACGTCGCTCGGAACAAATGCCTCGATTCTCTGCGAAAGCGAAAGCGTCAGCCCGAAAAGCTCGAAGAAAACGACGTGGTTCGAGGCTCAGACGAAGCCGGAGAGGAAATCGGGCTTTTTGACGCGCTGTCAAGGCTTACCGAAATATACAGGTCGGTTCTCTGCCTTTACTATCTTGAGGAAATGAGCGTTGAGGGCATAGCATCGCTTGTGAGCCGCACGCCGTCGGCCGTGAAAATGCGGCTTAAAAAGGGTCGCGGGCTTCTGAAAAATGAAATGGAGGGTCCGAAATGAAAACCGAACTTTACCCCGAATTCGAAAAAGCCTTTGAAAAAATAACGCTCACCGACGCCGCGAAATCCCGAAACGATCGGGACTGAAACTCGCTGCGATTCTCGCTGCCGCGGCACTCATTCTCGGCGGAACGGTCTGTGCGGCGATGAACGGCGTCTTCGGCGGAAGACTAAAATCGCACATCACGGAAAATCTCCCCTCCGACATGACCGAATATCCCGGAAACGTCATGCTCCCGCCGACCGGTGAAACCCGCGCCGAACCTGACGAAACGTCAGAAAACGATCCCGCCGGAATCTCAGTCACCTGCGACGTGGTATCCGGCGGCGGAAATGTTATATACATAAACCTCACAGTCCGCGGAAACGACGGACAATCCCCGCTCACGCTTTCACCCGGCCGGATCCTGAGCCGCGCATATTCCCACGACGCCTCGGTCACTTTCTCAGACGGGACAAAGAAAAATATTCAGCTCTGGAAAACCGACTCTGCGCCCGACCTTCTCCACTTTGAGGGACTTCTCATCCTGTCCGACGCCGAGAAAAGCCATATCGGCGAAAAAGCCTTGCTGAACACCGGTCACCTTGAATACGATTTCTCGGTTTTTGACTGACGTAAAGCTTTCCGCGCCGCTTGTGGAACTTCTCTCAACGCTCGAAGAGTCAGAAGCCGTCAGGGACGAAGAATACCTCAGATACGCAAACGGCGAGGTCGCGTACCGGTACACTCTCGGAAAAGGCGATGCCGCAAATGCAACATTTGGAAATCCCGCGTTATCGCCGGACCTCCCCGAGGCGTTCATAGATCCCTACGCGATCGCGCCTTACGGTGAGATATCGGGCGGCAGACAGTACGACGCACTTTACATCGGCTACAGCGGAGCGCCGATACTCGAAGCCGGCGGATACGAGACGAAGATAATCGAATATTCCGAAAGCCGCACGGTGATCGCGATCGCGGCAAGCGGACGCGACGTCCCCCTCTCCGGCCTTGCCGGAATAACCTCGCTGAGAGCCGTTGAATACGGCACGGAGCTTATCTCTGATCCGCTTGAATGCGAAATTCTCCTCGCAGCGTCTGACGGCGAAATCACAACCGCGTTTGACAATGTGAAAATCAAGGTCGGCGGCGAGAAGATCAGCCTTGACAGCCTTAAGCTTGACGCCGCGTCGCTGACGCTTTACGGCACGACCGGCGTGAAAGCTCTCCCCGGACTCGAATCCCTCATGGCCACAGCGAAGCTCACAACCTCCGACGGCCGCGAAATCGCCTGCGGGGACAAATTCTCGGCCGGAACCGACGCTGACGGCAGATTCACAATGAACTGGATTATTTCGGAAGTAATCGACCCGAGAGTCGAAAGACGATCTTCAACGAGGCGAATAATCTCTCAATCGTCACAAACGCCGCCAAGACCTCGATTCTCTCGGGCGAGGACGAATACGACGCGATGATGCTTCCGGTCAGCGAGGCTCCGGTTCTTGTCACCGAGGGCTACCTCTACGACCTCGGCGCGATGCCGGAGCTTGATTTTGACGGCGACTGGTGGGATCAGGAGATAATCACCGCAACGACCTTCGGCGGAAAGTCCTACATCGCGTCGGGCGCGGCGAATCTGATGGCCTTTGACAGTATGTGGTGCCTCTTCTTCAACGAGAACATGATGGAAAATCACGGACTCGAAACGCCGTATAAGCTCGTCCGCGACGGAAAATGGACGATCGACGAACTCGGAAAATACTGCAAGGCCGTCGCGTCGCTGAACGGCGACGAGAACTTCAAGTGGTCGAAGGACGGAAAATGCGTCTACGGAATCTCGTCTCACCAGAACGTGCCAGAGCATTTCTGGTTCTCGGCGGGTGAGATGACGCTCGACACGTCGGGGAGCGAGCCGAAGATCATCCTCGGAAGCGACCGCTTCTATGGCGTCATGGAAAAGCTCGCCGCCGTACTTGACGGAAGCGCGGGACTCACGCTGAAGGCGAACAACACCGACTTTGACGCCGAAAATGGCGGATATGTCTACGTCTTCACAACCGGACGCTCGCTCTTCATGACCGGAGAAATCAGGGCGGCGCAGCTGATGCGTTCGATGACCGACACCTTCGGAATCGTCCCCTTCCCGAAATACGACGAAAATCAGAAAGATTACATAACGAGCCTTGTCTCCCAGCTCTTCTACTTCACGATCCCGACCACGTCGGGCAGCGAAAACGCCGCGCGCACCGCTACGGTCTATGAGGCGATGACTCACGAGAGCTACGCTTCGATAATCCCGGTCTATTACGGAAACGTCGTCGAGCAGAAGGGACTCCGCAACGAGGATTCGATCGCGATGCTTGAAATTCTCAGAAAGATGCGTGAGGTTGACGTCGCGACGATCTTCAACTGGAGCGGCACTCTCCGTTCCGCGCTGAACAAGAAGCTCTTCAACGGCGACGCGTCGGCGGCCTCGACGATCGAGGAAAACAAGAACAAGCTCCAGTCCGAGATGGATAAGTTCTTCGAGTTCATAAAGAAATAACCGCGAGCGTCCGGCATACTGACCGGATAAACCACGGACAGAAATCAACAACCTCTGGCGGCAAGCCGTCAGAGGGCGTTTTTCATCCTATTTCTTCGCCGTATTCGACTGAGACAAGCTCGATTTCGAGGAATCGCGTCGTCTCCTCGCCCGCGCCGTAGATCGGCTGCTGCAAACGGTTGGCACTGAATTCCGGGTCGGGATCATTTATCGACTTCAGCCGTATCCTCGCCGAAGCCTTCGGACGCTCGTTTATGTCATACGCGCGGACATTTATGAAATACTCGCGGTCAACCAACGTGTAGGTCTCAACTATACTGCCCTCCATCATATAGCGGCCGAGTGGGCAGACATTGAGATTCATCGGCGAGCGGGCGCGGATCGGATTCTCAATCGTCATCGTGAAAAGATTTGTCGACTCAGGCGCGTTGACGCTGTGCGCGAGCCGGATCCTCTCATCCTGAGCCGGATCTGTCTCAATCTCGACATATCCGTCAAAATCAAGCGTGATGTTGAGGTTGTGATCATAGCCCAATCCCATAGGCGCGCAGATTCTTGTTTTTCCGACTTCAAGCTCGACTTTTTCGAATACGTCTCCGGCCGCTATGGTCTTGCCGTCTGAGGTCTCATAGTGGCCGTAATCCTGCCGATCTTCACCGTCGTACACGTAATATCCCTCGGGCAGATCCTCGCGCTGGACGTATGTTGAGACTTTCAGTATCTCGTCAGCCGCCTTCGGGTTGTCAAGATCGTCAAGGGAGGTGTATTGGCAGGAGACGAGAAAGACGCACAAAATCCCCGCGGTAAAGTTTTTCAGATACTTCTTCATAGAATCACCCTATCTTATCGCCGTATTCGACTGAGACAAGCTCGATTTCGAGGAATCGCGTCGTCTCCTCACCCTTGCCGTAGATCGAAAACTCATCGCGTGTGGCCTTGTAGTTCGGATCGGGATCCTTAATCGACTTTATCCGCAGTCTCGCCGAAGCCTTCGGACGCTCGTTAATATCGTACGCGCGGATGTTTATAAAGTACTCGCAGTCAGCCAGAGTATTTTCCGACACAATCGCCGTCGCCGCGTCAAAACGCCCGATCGGGCAGATACCAAGATTGAATGGCGATCTCGCCTTGAAAACATTCTCGACCGACATACCCAAAAAGCTTATCGAATCGGGATTATTCACACTGTGCGCGAGACGTATCCGATCGTCGTCGACCGGATCGGGTTCGATCTCAACATATCCGTCAAACTCTATACGGATCAGCAGATTCTGCCGCCCGATATAGCACATCGGAGCGCAGATTCTCGTCTTGCCGACTTCAAGATACTGTTCCTCAAAAACCTTTGAAGCGTGGATTTTCTCGCCGTTCCGGGTGAGCCAATGACCCTGATACGAAGTTTTATCGTTCTCGTATTCAAAATAGCCATCAGGCAGGTCCTCACGCTGGACGTATGTTGAGACTCTTAAAAGCTCGCCGGCTTCTTTGGGACGCAGGATATCGTCAAGTTCGGTGTACTGGCAGGAGGAAAAGAAGCAAGCAATAATAAATGTTGCTAACAGCATTTTAGCTTTTTTTATCACTATATCCAATACCAGCCCTCCAGATTTGGCAAGTGACGGATATTTTTATTTAATCCGTCTTATCAATTTTTCATGATATTTAGTCCATCCCGCCCATGTCACCGTAATCTCCACGCTCGTGTGTGCATTTCCCGCATATCATTACATAATCGTCGAATACAGTATTGCATTTAATGCACTTGGTTTTGATACGCACATGGCATCCTTCACCATACTGCACGTGACCAACCACTTCTTCAAAAGTTCCCACATACCGTGAGCAACAAGGCCAAGCAAGAGGTTCGACTGTGTCATCAAAGTCGATCGCGGAGACGCAGAGCATTCCGCACGTTACGACCAGCAGGATAGCGGCGATAATCGCGTAAAGTTTCGTTCTTTTCATTTTTGCATTCTTCTCTGCTCAGCTGATCCAACTTGATTTTATGAAGCGATAATGTCTAATTCATTGCTTCATTCTGTTGTTTTTATTATACCATAATTACTAGTGTTTGTCAATAGTTATGCTGAAAATAATTTCAATTTGTAGAGTTGTACATAGCAAGCAATTATAATTTGTGCATTACTCACAAGTTCTGGTGAATCCATACGTCGAAGTCCGAAATTTGATTTCATCCGCCGT
The DNA here is from genome assembly GCA_934503195.1 of uncultured Eubacteriales bacterium. Lineage (GTDB taxonomy): Bacteria > Bacillota > Clostridia > Oscillospirales > CAG-272 > Flemingiibacterium. Next base: position 32,289 of record CAKSVM010000020.1, on the reverse strand, counting down.
CATTTCATAAGTCTCTTCGCCGCGTCGCGCCCCGCCGCTTCCCCGGTCATTATGCAGGTTCCCTGAATCCGCGTGCTTGAATGCGCGACGTGATCGGCCGAGATGCAGCGTCCGGCCGCGTAGAGATTCGAAAATTTCGCGCTCTCAAGCGAGCGGAGCGGAATCTCATAGTAGTCGCCCGAAAGCTCGCCGCCGATCGCCTTCGACTTTCCCTTCGGGTCGTGAATGTCGATCATGTACGATCCGCGCGCTATCGCGTCGTCAAAGCGGCGGCAGTGAATCACGTCCCCTCCGGTCAGGACATATTTTCCGACAAGTCTTCGCGTCTCGCGGATTCCGAGTGTTGACGCCGACTCGACGAGATACGCGTTTTCAAATCCCGCGACAAAGCGTTTCAGAAAATCGACCAGATTCATAACCTGTGTCTGCGCCAAAATCTCGCCGCGGTCAAGGCTGTCCGCGTCGCTCCCATCGATTCCGATGACCCGCGACATATTGACAACCGCCATGTCGTCGCGCACTCCGCGCGAGACCAGAATCCGTCCCTGTGGAAGCGGAAGCTTGTCGCCGCAGGTCTGCTCAAATCCGTGGGAATTCGCGTACGGGAGCTTTCCGAACTCCTCAGAGGTCAGCCCGAGATCCTGATAGGTCAGATTCCTGTTGTTCCACGACGAAGCGGTTTTGAAATCGACGCCGCCCATTGTGAAGAAAACCGAGACGGGCTGAAGAACCTTTTCGGACTTTTCATAGCCCTGATACTCCCGGCCGCCCGTGTAGTGAACCTTGTCAAGTCCGCCCTCGACGAGCGACGAAAGCACTCCCGGCTCGCTCCCGAGCGAATAATCGTCACCCGAAAGGAAGATAAGATCGCCGTCTCCGGTCGCGTCGATGAAATATTCACTCTCAAGCGTCGAAAGCGTCGATTTTTCCGAGAGAATCAGTCGTTTTACCCGACCCTCCCCGGTGTCGACGCCGATAAGCGACGTGTGGAATAGAATCCTCACGCCCGAATCGGCGCAGAGTCTTAACAGCACATATTTGAGTATATGCGGCGCGGCGAGCGTGTCGCCAGCGTGTCCCGGCACGACGCAGTATTCCGAGGCGTATTTTCTGACCTCGTCGCAGATTTCGCGGACAAGCCCCTCGAATTTCTCGCCCGAGCGGCTTCTTGTCGACGAGAGCGGCGTCACGATGCCGAGTCCGGCCTGACCGCCGAGAATTCCCGACTGCTCGACGAGGATTACGTCGGCTCCCTCGCGCGCGGCGGCTATCGCCGCCGCGCACCCCGCGACTCCGCCGCCGACAACGGCGATTCCGGATTTGTGCGTTCTTCTTATCTCACGTGTGAAATTATACATCTTTCTCTCCTACTTCAATTTTTCCATGAAGCTCTTTATCGCCTCTTCGGTCTTTACGCGCTCCGACTCGGCGATCGACGCGGCCGTTCCGTCTCCCGAAAGGATCGACGTCTTCACCTTGCCCGAAACGCCGCTGTTCCAGAGGAAGTAATCCGAAACGTCAATTCCTCGCCCCGAACGGATGATGTCTAGCATCTCGATCGAATCCTCGTTCCTGAGTCCCTTCTGCGCGACGCGGTTCTCATAGTAGACCGGAAGCACCGTTTCATAGCTCCGGTAGGTCAGCGCGTCGATCATCGCCGCCGTCGTTCCGGGATTCTTATTTGTCACCGGGATCGTCATCATCAGGTTATTTCCGGTTATGTAGGTGTAATATTCCTCCTGATCGGCGTCAAGCTTCGGGAACGGCAGGATTCCGAACCCGGATTCCATTGATCTCAACTGTCCCGCGGTCTTGATCTGCCCGGTGAGTAAAAACGCCCGGTCGTTCGCGAAAGTGTAGATGTATCCGCCCTTTTCGGCGTCCCAATCGGTGTCATCGGCTCTGAAATACTCACCGTCTCTTGAAGCGAAGTCCCCGATAAGCTCCACAGCCTTGTGGAATCTCTCGCCCGAGAGCGAATAGGTGAACTCGCCGCCATTATTTGAAACCGTGCGGACTCCCGCGCCGAAGAGAAGGCAGTTCACCGCGAGCGTGTGCGTTGAAAGTCCGTAAACCGCCTCGCCGCCGTTTCTGTAAGTAAAGCTCTCGTCGCCGCGAAGATCGGCCGACTTCGCGATGGTCATCAGCTTCTCAATCGTCCACTCGCCGTTTCTGACCAGATCGTACGGGAATCCGAGCGAATACTTCTCAAAAAGCGATTCGTTGAAGTAAACGCACCAGCTCGTCTCAAACGGCATCAGCCCGAACGCGCCCGAAGCGAAATAAAGCTTTCCGCCGATCGCCGCCGAGTCGGTGATTATCTGATCCCACCAGCCGGCGTCAAGGTTCAGCTCGGGAAGCGAGCGGAGATCGACAAGCGCGCCGTCGGTGATCAGATCGACCTTCGCGGCGGGCTTTATGTACATCACCTCGTATGTGTCGTCGCCCGAGAGAATCAGATTCGCGGCGTGATTCGTGAGCTTTCCGAAATCGCCGCCCGTCTTGTGGTTTTCGACCTTGATCTTCAGTCCGGTTTTCTCCTCGACAAAGCGGTTGCGGGCGAAAACCGCGTCGTCGAGTGTTTCCCCGGTCATTTCTGGAAAGTCGAGATCCATGCAGATATCCCACACCGACTCGCTTGAAAGAATGTTGAATTCCCCCTCCCCGAGCTCCGGATACTCATAGACGAATTTCTGAGTCACTTCGGTGTCAGAGTCAGAAGCGGACGATGAGTCGCCCGCCGTCACAGGCGGATCCTCCGCCGCACCGCAGGCGGACGCGAGAACCATAAAAATCAGACACAGCGCGAGGATGCTTTTTCTCTTCATATCGTTTCTCCATTCGGAAAATATTCAGCCATGACCGTACTTCTATTATATCACAGCCTCCGCCTTGTGTATAGTACGATTCCGGCATCCTCTTGACTGAATCCGGCAAAAAAGCGCCGGGAAGCCTTGACTTCCCGGCGCGCGTATGCTACAATATTATAATAATCTGAGATCCGACGGCTTTGTTCCCGTGAATCTCCGGAAGACTCTCGAAAAATGACTCGAATCCGAAAAGCCCAGATACTGCGCCACGTCGGCCACCGTAAGATCGGTCTCGCGGAGGAGAAGCCGCGCGCGGTCGATTTTTCGCGAAAGCACATATTCGTGAAGCGGCGTTCCGGTGAATTCCCTCATCATCCGGCCGACGTGATCCGGACTGTAGCCGAACCGCTCTCCGAGCTCCTTCGCCCCGAGCGGAAGACGGATATTCTCCTCAATGTACCCGGCGATTTCCGACGCCGCACCGCTGGATTTGATTTCGCGCTCAGACAGTCTCAGGACGTCGAGTATCAGCTTATGCAAAAGCACACCGAGATACTCCGCGCGATAACCGCGCCGCAGAGTCGCCTCACGTCTTATGCCGTCGATATCGCCCGAAAGCGGCCGCGCGCCGCCGATGAGCTTCGATTCCCGGAAAAAATCCGTGTCCTCGAAATTCTCGATAACGCCGCAAAGCTCCGGGTCAAACTCCGGCTCGGAGAGATGCCACTTCGGAAAGTCGCCGCAGATCCGCGCTCTCGTGAAGTCGAAGAATATATTCGTCACCGAAAAATCCCCGTCCGAATTCAGAATCCGGTACCGTTCTCCCGGAAGCAGGAAGAGAATCCCGCCAGCCTTGAATTTCCGCGATTTTTCGCGCAGAGTCAGCGTCGCGCTCCCGGCCGAGAGATACATGAATCTGTAGGTATACGCCGTCTTGACCGCCTCGCTGTTCGGCGTCACCGCGCAGGAGGTGAAGCATCCGACGTTCCAGACCACCGGAGAGATCTCAGAAAGCCGCATCAGAGCTCGAATTCGTCGCCGTCGTGCGCCACCGAGACCGGATACGGAAGATCCTTGCAGTATCCCAAAAGATCGGCCTCGCCCTTTTCACCGTGCCAGCGGTTTCCGATGTGGACGAAAATCAGACGGTCGACAAGGCTCTTTCTGAAAAGCGGAGCCGCGGTCTCCTGCTTGTAATGCGTCGCCTCACAGACGAGAAGATTGAAATGCTCCTCCATGAGAATCGGCGGATAATCGTGGAAATCGACCCAGAGATCCCCGGTGTGAAGAAGTCTCTTCCCGGTCGTCTTGTCAGTGATTATGTAGGCGAAGGTGATCGGCTTTACCGGCGACGACGGAATGTGGTCTGTCGGATATGCCTCGACCTTTATGTTCTCGTCAGAGTAGATTTCACCGGGAACGGTGAGCGAGAAGCCGATGAGATCCGGATTGATCTTCATGTGAAGCGCGGCGAGCCACGGAATCAGAGCCTCGGCCGCGCCCCTTTCGGGGAAGAAAATCTCGGTATGCTGACCCGGCTTCGGATACTTTTCGAGGATCTTGATCATTTCGGTGACGCCGCCGACGTGGTCGTCGTGCATATGAGTGCAGAAGATCGCGCGGATCTTTGAGTTGTCCTTGCCCTTGCGGCAGAGGAGAGCCTCGCAGGGCGAGCCGCAGTCGATGAGATATGACGCGCCGTTGACCTCATAGAGCGTCGAGGAATTGAAACGGCAGTAGGTCGAGTCGCCGTGACTCGTCCCGAGTGTGGTTATTTTCATTTTGAAACCTTCTTTCCGGGAATTTAAGCAGTGTTCCCACAGATAGACTTTGAACCATTATACCATAAACCGAAAAAAATGTCAAGCGGTGTGTCACATTTCGCGGCATATCGGCGTGTTATTATCGAAAGGAGATGATGATTCTGACAAACGAGGAAAAACATATGGTGGCCGACCGCGAGCTTCCGGTCGTCTGGAGAATCTGCGTGACGCGGCTTTCGGGATATGACGCTTCGTCGATCGAGGACGTCTGTCAGGAAGTTTTCGTCCGGTGGCTGAAATCCGGAAAGGAATTCGGATCTCTGGAACACGAGAAGGCGTGGTTCATTAAAACCACGCTGAACCTCTGCGCCGACGTCTTCAGACACGCGAAAAAAGCCCCTCTCCCGCTTGACGAATGCGAGTATCTCACCGGGAGTTCCGACGCCGACGGTGATATGGCCGCGTACGAGATAATCCGCGCGATAGTTTCGCTTCCTCTGTCGCTCCGCGACGCGGCGTATCTTTATTTTGTCGAAGGATACGACACAAACGAGACCGCGAAGCTTCTCGGAAAGCTCCCCGCGACCGTGCGGAAGGAAATCTCCCGCGCGCGGGAAAAACTCAGAACAGTGCTGAAAGGAGACACGAATGGATAATAAGATCAAAACCGCCTTCGGAAGCCTCACTCCGCCCGGGTCGCTGAAGGAAAAAATCGGACAGATGATCGACAGCGGGGAAAATCTTCCCGCAAAAAAGCGCGTGAATAGGCCGATAAAATTCATCGCGATCGCCGCGGCGGCGATCATAATCGCGGCGGCCGGGGTCACGGCCATCTCGGGCGGAAGCTTCTGGCTCCCAGGTCTTGGAATCGTCGACGATTCGGGAAAACTTGTCATTGCCGAGGGTAAGCTGACGTCAGAGGTCTGGTCGTCAGAAGGCTTTGAGTTCGGCGGACTGAATATCCTCGGCGTGACCTGTTCGGACGGCTACGCGGTGAGGGTCGCCGGAACCGGATCCATGATCCCCGACCTCACGCTGACTCTCTCGGACGGAAGTGCCGCGACCCCCGGAAAGACGAGCTTCAGCTTCAACAAAAGCGTAGTCTACACCTTTTACGGGGAATTTTCGGAATATGTCACGCTGAAAAGCGAATCGCTCGGCGACGAAAAGACAGTCAGGCTTGAAAAATCCGGAAAAAGCTACGTGACAGCGACGCACGGCGGACTCACGCTGATGCTCCGTCCGCTCACCGACGACATGAGCGAATACGAAATCGACTTCACAGAGGAGTCGGAGGATTTTTCGGACGCGATCTTCAAGAGCATCCGCGACGTGACAAAAAAGGGCAAGGTCGTATTCTACGGCTCAGACGGCAGAAAATACAAACCGACAATGTATGAGAGCAGCTCGATCCCGGGCGGCGGATATATTAGCCGCGTCAGTATCAAAAAGTCGGAAAATGTCGCGATAACCTCGGCAGAGTTTAACGACCTCACCTTCTTCTGCCACTCAAGCGGGCTGCCTCTGATGACCATAGAAATCCCGGACGACGGCGAATATCTCGCCACCGACGTCGTGATCTTCGACAAAGCGGGACTCCGGATCGAACTTTCCGGAGTGGAGCGTCGGGGAAATCATCTGCTCCTCTGGTTCCCCGGTGATCTGAAAATCAGCCGCTCGGGCGGTCTGTCGCCCGGCGGAAACGAAACCTACGACAACATAGAAGTAATGCTGGGGATTCGCGGTCTCGAACCGCTCGACGACGTGGCATCCGACGGCAGGGGCTTCACGTTCGGAGGACTCGGAAAGGCCGCAATAAAGGACGGCAGGCTCTGCGTCGAAGTTGAAATCGGTTCACCCGGCGCGAAGAATTTTGACCTCGGAAATTACAGGACCTTCACGCTTACGGTTGACGGACTCGAATTCAGCGTCGACGGAAAGTGGAAGCTCGACTTCTGAAAAAGAGAAAACCATCGGCCAAAACCGATGGTTTTCTGTTTTCAGGCGAGATGCTTTTTCGCGTCGTTGATCTTTTCAGCGAGCTGATCGACCTCGATGTCGTTATAGCGGACCGGGAAGGTGATCTTTTCGTCTCCGGCCGAGATCGTCATATAGGAAAGCTTTTTGAGATTTCCCCTGACGCGGGTCTCCTTTTCCTCGACCGACGCCGTGACGTCAGACAGCGGGAACTCATGCTTTTCGGACGCCAGCGAGTCGTCGAGAAGATTCACGCGGTAAGAAATCACCTCGATCGTCTTCTTTCCGAAAAAGATATCGGTGCGGACGAAAAGCTCAGAGCGCGGCCTCTGCGACTTGTCGAGCTTTCCATAGGAATTGCCCTCAAGGATAAACTCATCGGCCGTGTAATCCGGCGCGTTCTCGTGCGGATTATCGTTTCTCGCCGAATCGGCCTTTTCGGTGAAGTAGGAGATGTAAGCGGCGTCATTGACTCCCATGATCATACCGAGTACGGCAAGGACAAGTCCCACGGCGAGAATCGGAGTTCCGATCGCCCAGATCTCAAAGCTGTACCAGTAGATCAGGAATCCGACGATAACCAGCACGGCACCGATTCCGATGAACGGGGTGTAGTTCTTGAAGTAACGCAGCAGTTTCTTGCTTTTCATAATATGTTCACGTCCTTTCATGATTTGTAATTTCAGTATAGCATATTTTGTGAAATTTGTCAATAGATTTTTTGAATTTAATCAAAAAATACTCTAATTTGAATCAGCACGGCTCACAGCAGACGGTAAACGCCGTCCTCACGCTCCATAATCCCCGCCGCGATCATCTCGCGCCTTATAAGGCAGTGATCGTCATGAAATCTGTGGATTATCTCATCGACCTCGGACTCGCTGTAATCGCGTCCGCGCTCAAAGGATTTCGCGATTTCGGAGAGAATAATCCCGCGCTTCTTCCGCTCGGCCGGAAGATTCGTCAGCTTACCGAATCTGAAAAAGTCCGAGATGACCTTGAGCCGATACTTTTCCTCCGCGCCGACAATCGACTCGCGCTTTATGAAATCCGAGAGCGGACGGTCGAAGATCCCCGGCTTTACCGAATAGACGACGCAGAACTGCGATCTCCTTGACGTGACGACCCCGGCACTTTCAAGCTTTTTGAGATGATAGCAGATCGTCGCCGGAGTCAGCGAAAGCTCACAGGCGAGCTTTTCGACGTGCGAATCCTCGGCGAGCAGAAGATTCAGAATGTCAAGCCGCGTCTCGTCGGCCAGAAGCTTAAGAAGCGAAAGATTCCCGTTCGTCATTTCGATTCCTCCCACGCGCTGTCAAGGCATTCGTCGGCGCGCTTCCAGCCGGAAAGCCTTTCGGAAAGCTCAATCTTCTCCCAGTCTGTGGAAAATTCCAGCTTCGATTCCGCCTCATCACGCTTTTCGGCGACGAAAGCCTTCATTCCGAAATAGAGTCCGGCGTCGGGCTTTTTCTCGTCGGATGACGAGTCATAGCCTTCGGCAAGGTCGGCGTGCTTTTCGAGAATCGCGCAGTAATACGGCGGCAGATGGCGGCTCTCCGCGAATTCGTGATTTTTCAGTTGACGTCCGATTCCCTCCAGAGTGACCTTCGTTAAGAATACCGACGAATAGCGGTACTTCGAGCATTTGTACTCGGGCATCCGCTTTTCTCTCGCGTCACGGTCGCGGTCGAGCGAATCGGTGAAGTCGGACTCCTTTTTACATTCCGCGCGGAGTCCTTCAAGCGCGGCTTCAAAAAACTTCGAATCGTTCATATCGATTCCTCCTTGTGTTGTGATACTTATATTATAGCCATCTAATCACTTTTTGTCAAGAGATATTAGATGAGTTTCTAATAAGTTACAATCAGTTCACAAATCCGAAGGCACAAAAAAACCGGAAGCGGATCCTGCTTCCGGCATCGTCCTCTGTCCATCACTGTGCCTGCTTGCGGCGGTCGGATGAACCGTAGACAATTTTCTTGATGCTGTCGGTTGAGAGAAAATACAGACGCGCAAGCTCTTCGATCGAAACGCTCGAACGATACTGCTCACGGATAGCGTGGTTGCGCTCGGCATATTTCTGCCTCGCGCCGCTTCTGATTCCCCACTCGGTCTTGTCGGCCTTGGTCGGGATGTAGAGAAGCTCTCCGTCGATGTATTTCTGAATTTCCTCAATGAGTTCACAGGGCAAAATATCCCTCGCGTTCTTATACGCCATTTTCGCGCTCTCCTCTCGTTATGTTCAAAGCTCCCACGGAGACCTTTTACGGTCTCCGCGAGGCGGCATAACTCGCGGATCGCCATTCCTATTCCACTATAGGAGTTCCGAAACCGGAGGTTACGCCAGAATCACCTTATAATTCGTCATTTTAACACCAGCTCCTTTCGTGAATATTAGCAGACTCCGGTGAAAGTCTACGTATACATTATACACCATCTCTTCTGAAAAAGCAATAGAAAAATCAAATAAAAGCAAAAATTCCTAAAAAACCGCTGATTTAAGGTTGTTTTCACATGAAAACTCCGATTATTCAGCTTCCCTCCTAGAAAATTCCGCGAATAAAAATCCGCAAAAAAATTTCTGAATTCCTATTGACAATCACGTGAACGTGTGATATAATTAAATCAAACCATAATACGGAAAGGAATCAGCATCATGAACGTAAAGTCCCTCGCGACAAGTCTCACAGAAAACATCGGAAAAGTCATCTACGGTAAAAACGACCGGATAAAGATCATCATCACCGCGCTTCTCGCCGGAGGACACGTGCTTCTGGACGATATTCCCGGCACAGGTAAGACCTCGCTTGCCCGCGCGCTCGCCCTCTCGATCGGCGGCGAATCAAGACGAATCCAGTTCACGCCCGACCTTCTTCCGAGCGATATCACCGGAATAAACTTCTTTGACCTCAAAAAGTCGGAATTTACCTTCCGGAAGGGTCCGATCTTCGCAAACATCGTCATCGCCGACGAGATAAACCGCACGACACCACGAACCCAGTCCGCGCTTCTTGAGGCGATGGAAGAGCGTCAGGTGTCGGTCGACGGCGTTACATATAAGCTCGAAGAGCCGTTCTTTGTCATCGCGACCGAAAACCCGATCGAGTCGCAGGGAACCTTCCCGCTCCCCGAGGCGCAGATCGACCGATTCTTAATGAAGCTCTCGCTCGGCTATCCCGGAAAGGAGGCCGAAAAGGAGATCCTCACCGGACACGTCAAGGAAAGTCCGCTCTCGACTCTCGGCGCGGTCTGCGGCAGGGACGATATAACCGCCGCGAAGGATGAGGTCAGAAAGGTCCACGTAAGCGGCAAGCTCGCCGACTATATCGTGAATATCGCTGTCGCGACAAGAGAGAGCGACCGGATCCGGCTCGGAGTCTCGCCCCGCGGAACGCTCGCGCTTCTGCACGCGGCGCAGGCCAACGCCGCGATCGAGGGACGCGATTATCTGCTCCCTGACGACGTAAAGGCCGTCGCGACTCCGGTTCTCGGCCACCGCATAATCTCGCGCTCACAGTCGACCGCGCGCATTTCGGACGCGAACGAGAATATAATCGACTATATCGTCGACTCGGTTCCCGTCCCGGTGGAATGAAATGCTGTTCATTGTCGCTCTTATAATGGCCGCCGTTCTCTACTTCGTACAGATGAGGGTCTACAAGAAATACGCCTTCAGGGATCTCGACTACAGGGTGAGCCTCGACTCAACCGAGGTCACGGTCGGAGACGATATCTATATGTACGAGGAGCTGACGAACGACAAGCCGCTTCCGGTTCCCTTCATTAAGGTCACGACAATTCTCCCGGTCGGACTCGCGTTCAGACTCGCGAAATTTGTGGGCGGAAAGACACGGGACGAATTCGTCGGAAGCCTTGAAAGTATGTTCGTCCTTAAAGGAAGACAGCGGATAAAACGCCGCTGGAGAATCAGCTGCAAAAAGCGCGGGATTTATTCGCTCGGCGACGTCATGCTCGTCTCAAACGATCTCATCGGCTACAACCCGATCTCAAAGGGCTACAGCGTCCCGAAGACGAAATCGACAACCGTCACCGTCCTCCCCGCCCCGGTCGAGCTTGAAAGAGAATTCACGTCGGTTCAGTGCTATTCGGGAGACATTCTTTCAAAGCGGAGTCTCCTCACCGATCCGATGCTCCGCGCAGGAGCGCGCGACTACACCCCGCTCGACCCGATGAATAAAATTAACTGGAAGCTCACCGCCTCGCACGGAAGCCTCATGGTCAACGTCGAGGAATATATGAAAAAGCTCCAGTCGAACGTGATTCTCAATATGTGTTCGCAGATCATCGAGCGGAGTGACGACACGCCCGAAACGCCCGAGTTCATCGAATACAACATCACCGTAGCGGCGTCGCTTCTCGAACGCTTCTCAAAGGAAAACGTCCCCGTCCGTCTCATCGCGAATACCCCGCCCGAGACAATCTCAACCGACTACATCGCCGGAGACGACGAAACCGGAAGGAAAATCCTCATGACCCCGCCGTTCGTGGGCAAATTCGGCACGCTCGACGCGATGAGGACACTGGCGACGCTTGAAATGAAATTCTCGATGCCGATCGAAAAGCTTCTCGATTACGTCGTCGAAAACCCGCGCTTCTTCGCCGACAACGGAAACATAATCTTCGTCACCGCTGTGCTTGACGGACGGATGCTAGTCTTTCATGAGCAGATGAAGAAGCTCGGGATCGAGGTTATCTTCTACGTCACGACCTCAAACCGCGGCGTGACCCAGATTCCCGAGGATATGAAGGTCTTTTACCGCACTTATTTCGACTCTTACAAGGTGGTGGGAACATGGTAGCGTCAAAACTGAGAGAAGGCTTATCGCGCATAGCCGGGAATCCGGTCGATCGTCTGTGCGACGTGATCGCGGCGGGCGGAGTCTGCTTTCTCGGAATCGGAATCACGTCAGCCGTTACGATCTTCACGCTCGGAGTGGCCGATCTCCCGCTCATAACCTACCTTCTCCCGGCTACCTGGTATTTTATAGCCTACATACTCCAGTCGGCGGTTCTCGCCGCGCTCGGAAAAAAGCGCGAAGCCGACTACTCGTGGGAGGGGAACGCGAAGTATTTCAACGCCCGTCAGGCGATTCCGGCCGTTTTAATCTGCGTCATCGGAATTCTCTTGACGCGAAGGCTCTGGTTTGAATACTACCGCCAGCTTATGCTCCGCGACATTCTCAAATCCTTTGACGAATACTCTATCCACCCCTTCATAAGCCAGATAACCTCGCTCATTATGATGGGATTCGGGATACGGAGCGCGTTTTTCCCGCCCGGACAGCTCATGTCGCAAAGGCGCGTGCTGACCGCGTCGGGAGTAAGCTTCTTATTATATATGCTCGTCGCGATATCATATTCGTCTGTGTCGCTCAGTGCGCTGATGACAAGATTCAGTCTGATGTTCGGAATCTGCTTCATTCTCTACCTCGCGTCGGCGGCGGTGATACTGAATCAGAGCGTAATCGTCAGAAAATCGCAGGCGACAACCGTGGCGAAAATCGGAAACAATGCGCGGATGTACGACCTTCGGATGGTGCTGCTCTGGATTCTCGCGACGATCGTCGTCGGAGCGGCCGCGTTTGTAGTGGTCGGCGGAATCTGGTATATTCTCAGATTCATCTTCTTCCTCGCGCTGTGGTATCTTCTCAACAGCCGTCCCGATAAGGTCCCCGAAAAGCTTGATAAGGCCGATGTAGCCGAGGCCGTTTTCGAGGGCAACGATTTCGCGGGCGCGGCGATGATAATCGGCGCGATAGTGACGATCATAGCCGTGATCGTCATGGTGATCTTCATCCGCACCGGAGCGGTTCAGGCCTTATTCAAGGCGATCTACAGCTGGCTAGACTCGATCGTCAGGCTCTTCATGGGAAAGGACAGCTATGTTCCCGAATCCGAGATAAACTTCCGCGACGAAACCGAGATGATGACCGTCGCGGGCAGCTCGCGGGTGCCAAAGGTCTTCGATCGGCGCGGGAAACTGACTCTGCGCGAGTTCTCGGGAAAGCTCTCCGCGATGAAGAACGACGGCGAAAAACTGACATATTCCTACGTCGTTATGATTAACCTCCTCCGCGATCTGAATCCCGCTCTCCGCGAATGCGACACCCCGCGCGAGCTTGCCGAAAAGATAAGTCAGACGCTTTCGCTCGATGGCATCGATGGCGTGACCGACGCGGTCGAGCTTGTCTGCTACGCCGAAAAATCGCCGTCGCCCGAGACAACGAAAGCGGCTCTCGACGCGGTTCAGAAGGTCGTGGCAAAAAGGCTGTCATAACAAGGCTGTTTTCACGCAAAAAAAAAACATAAATCCAAGCCTTTTTGTGTGAAACTCAATTTATTCAGCTTATCCCGAGATCCCCGAACGGATTTTTTTCCGATCGGGGTCTTTTTTGTATAACTCAGGAAATCGCGGCAAAAATAGATTCGTAAAAAAGCTTCGTAAGGAGGTATTTTTATATGAAGCGGATTACAAAATTCTTAGCGGCTGTCCTCGTTCTCGTCGGAAGCGGACTTGTTGTGTCGGCGGACGCCCCGGTGTCGCCCGGACTTTCGGTCATCGCGACCGATTATAAGCTTATCAAGACCGGAGTCGCGGGATCCGAGATCTATTTCTCGGCCGATGATTTCAAGAACGGACTCGGACTCGAAAAGGTGTCGAAAATCACGATAACCTCTCTCCCGCCGCGCGAGGCCGGGATTCTGAAGCTCGGCTCGCTCGAAGTCTTTTCCGGCCAGACCATAGCGGAAAAGAATCTCTCCTCGCTCCGTTTTGTTCCGTCCGGAAAGACTGAGATTGAGACGAGCTTCGGCTTCACATACGGAAAATCCGGCGCGGCCGGCTATGACTGCGAGGTCTTCGCGCTGGAAAGAATCAATTCCGCACCCGTCGTGACTCAACCGGGTGAGATTACAACCGGAGTCTTCTCGGGAATCTCGTCTCTCGGAAGCGTCTCAGCCGCTGATCCCGACGGCGATCAGCTGAAATTCGAGATAATCTCCTCACCCTCGCACGGAAGACTGACGCTCACCGATCCCTCGCTCGGCTACTACGTCTACACGCCCGACGCCGACTACAAGGGACGCGACAGCTTTACACTCAGAGCCGTCGACCGCTACGGCGCGGCCTCGAATACCGTGAAGGTATCCCTGAAGGTAGACACGCCCCAAGCGTCGGAGATCTTCTCGGATCTTGACGGACACTGGGCAAACGCCGCGGTGATCGCCTGCGAGCGCGCCGGGATAATCGAGTCGGGCGATAAATTCTATCCCGACGAGCCGATGAGCCGCGCGGAGTTCCTCGACTTCATGATGAAGGCCGCCGGATATAACGGCTTCGCCGCAAAAAGCACCGGATTCTCGGACGACGATTCGATTCCCGGAGAATATAAGGGCAGTGTCGCCCTCGCGGCAACCCTCGGAGTGATCTCCGGAGTCGAGATCGACGGAAAGCTCTGCTTCTGCCCGAACAATAAGATAACCAGAGCTGAAGCCGCCGTGATTGTCTCAAGACTCACCGGAATCGGTGCCGACGAGAGCATCGAGGTGTCGGCAATCGGAACCGATGAAAGCGTCCCGGTCTGGGCGAGAGCATCAATGTCCGCGCTACGCTCTGCCGGACTTATGCGCGGCGAAAAGATCGACGGCAAGTCCACGCTCGCGCCGTATGACGTGATCACCCGCGCCGCCTCGGCACAGCTCGCCGCCGCGATGATCGCCTCTGACACCGTTTCCTGAGCGTCAAAATCAATCCGGAACAAAAATCCCGTCCCGCGAACCTCAAGAAGGCGCGGGCGGGATTTTTGCCGTTACTTTATTAAAAGGCTTGCTTATGGCCTGAATTTCGCGTTTATCGCGCTGCGGCCATCAGAGTTTCCGACATTCAAGCGAGGCGGAATTCCGAAACCGTAAGCCGACGCTTACTTCTTCACGACGAAATCCTGCGGGTCGGTCGCCGGAATATACTTGTCAATCGCCCTGTAGACGTCGCCGAGCATATAGAGCGAACCATAACAGAGAATCACGCTATCCGGCTTTTCTTTCACATGATCATACGCGAGTCTTACGCCCTCGTCAATGCTGTTACAGGGCGTGACTTGCTTTCCGAAGCCCTCAAGATACTTCGCAAGCTCACGCGCACCGAGCGCGCGCGGATTTCCCGGCGTGACCGTGATGAACTCCGAGGCGTATTCCGACATTTCGCTGTACATATGCTCATAATCCTTGTCGGCCAGAACTCCGGTCAGGATTATAAGCTCGCGTCCGCAAAGATACTTCCGCACGCTTTCGACAAGCGTTCCGATGCACTGCGGATTGTGTCCGCCGTCAAGAATGACGGTCGGCGAATGCCTTACAACCTCAAAGCGTCCGTGCCAGAACGTACTGCGAAGTCCTCTGCGGATGATCTCGTCGCTGATATTATAGCCTCTCTTCCGGAGAACCTTCAGCACCTCGACAGCGACGCAGGCGTTTTTCCGCTGATGCTCGCCGAGAAGGTGGATGCCGATATTCCTGAATCCGGCGCAGGAGAACACCTGCCCGTCAAGCTCGTCAGTCGAGACCTCAATTCCCGAGAAATCGACGACATGGAGATTCGCGCCGACCTTTTCGCAGCGTTCTCTCACTACTGCCTCGACCGAATCGGTCGATTTGTAGAGTACGGCGTCGCATCCCGGCTTGATGATCCCGGACTTCGTAGCGGCGATCTTTTCGATCGTGTCACCGAGAATCTTTGTGTGATCGAGTCCGATGTTGGTGATGACGGCGACCTCTGGCGAAGGGATCACGTTCGTAGCGTCGAATTCTCCGCCCATTCCGACCTCGCAGACGACGATATCGCATCCTCTGCGCGAGAAATATTCGAATCCGATCGCCGTGATCAGCTCAAACTCAGTCGGCTTATCGGCTTCGTCGAGCTTATCGGCGAAGAACCGGACATATCCGGCTATGTCGGCGAGAGTCTGCTTGCCGATCTTGCGGTCGCCCACCATAATCCGCTCGCAGAAGTCGATAAGATACGGCGAAGTGAAGAGCCCAGTCTTATACCCGGCCTTGTTCAGAACCGAGGCGATCATGGCGCAGGTCGAGCCTTTGCCGTTGGTTCCGGTGACATGGACGACCTTGAAGTTTTTCTCGGGATGCCCCATGAGGTCAAGCAGAGCGGAAATCCGCGAAAGTCCGGGAACACTCCCCTTCCAGCTGACCGAATGGATATATTCAAGTGATTTCTGATAGTTCATAACGTAATATTCTCCTCGTGCGGCAGTGTCAGTCGCGGCTCGCCGACTCGTCGTCTCCGCCTAACCACATCGGCTTCCGAGTCTGAATGCGGTTTCCGATCGGTTCATTCGAATCGAAATCAAGCGCGAAATCATCGCGTCTCGGCTTTTTCCGGTCATATCCCGGCTTTCGCGGCTGATTCTGCTTTCCCGTGTTATTCTGATTCTGCTCCGGACTCTGCCTTTGCCGCTCGTTCGGCTTTGTCTGCCGATTCTTTTGCTGATTCTGCTTCGGCTTTCGCGGCTGATCCTGCTTTTGTTCCGGTGCCTTCGCAGTCTGTTTTGGCGGCTGATTTTGTTTCTGCTCCAAAGCCTTGTCACTCTGCTTTTTAGGCTGATTCTGCTTCTTTTTCGAAGACTTCGACGGCTGTTTTGGCGGCTGTGCCTGATCTTGTGCAGGGATCTGCACTGTCTGGGGCTGAGCCGCTTGATTTTGTGCCGTCTGATTCTGTTCAATCTGGTTCTGAATCGCCTGATTCTGTGCATGATTCCGCTTTGACGAGCGGCGTCTCCTCTGATTTCTCGGTTTCCGAGGCTGATCCGGCGTCTTTCCGGGCGCGGAAATCACCTCATCCGGCGCGGCGGATTTCGCGGCCTGCTCCTTCTGTGGATCGCGAATATTTTTCTGATTTCCCGGATTCTTTGTGTTTTTCGCGTTATCCGGCCCCTTCGGACTGTTCGCGGCCGACGCGCCGCGCGGATTTTTCGGATTCTGCGCGGTCTGTTCGTTCTGTCCGACGGACGCCGCGGTCTGAGACTTCGCTCCCCTTCCGCGTCCGCGCTTCTTTTCCTCAGACAGGCTGAACTCAAGCTCGGATAGCTTCCACGGAAGCTCAACCTCGCCGTACTGCTCGCCGCCGAGCTTAACCAGCTTGTAATTGAGCCGCATCCGTTCAACGCCCTCTACAAGGCATCTGCGGAGCTTCTTCTGCCTCACCTCGCCAGTGTGCGCGATGATGTCCTCGATTCCGCCGAACCGGTTGAGGAGTCGCGCGGCCGTGATGTTGCCCACTCCGCGGACGCCGGGAATATTGTCCGATTTGTCTCCGGTCAGTGCCTTGTAGTCGGCGAATCGGCGCGGCGAGATGTGGAACTCGTCGCGGAAAGCCGCCTCGCCGTAATAAGTCCCCTGCTTTCCGCTGTAGTTCATGATCTTGACCTGCGGGCAGATGAGCTGATAGAAATCGTGGTCGTGCGAACAGACTATAACCTGCGCCGCCGATTTGAATCGCTCTGCGCAGAGCGCGATCAGGTCGTCGGCCTCAAGTCTCGTCGTCTCGATATACTTCACGCCGAGCTTTTCAAGTGCCTCAAACGCGGCCGGAAGCTGTAGATACGGATTCTCCTCGTCTGGCAGGAGATCATAATCCGGGCGGTTCGCCTTGTAGGCCGGGAAGAGCGCGCGGCGCGGGTTCTCATGCTCGCCGTCAAACACGACCACCACATGGGTCGGCGACGCCGCGCGGATTATCCTTTTCAGCGATCCCGTGAAGCTCTCGCCGAATTTCACCGGATATCCCGGCCGCTTCTTCTGCTTTGAACGTATGCCAAAGAATATCTGAAAGTGCAGATTGTGTCCGTCGATAATAAGAAGCCGGTTCATCTTGCCTCTCTCACAGTCAGACGGTCAAGCGAGCCTTCGCCGCCGATAGTCAGCGTGCCGCCGGACGGCACCGCCTCAAAAGCACCATATGAGAGTCCCGAAAGATCCGAAACCTCGATTCCGACCGAGTCGGCTATGACCGAGAACGCCGCCCTGCCGTCAGAGATCATGAGCGGCATCGAATCGCCGCCGTTCACGGTCAAAATCCCCGACGCGTCGAGCTTAAGCTCGTTTCCGAAGAGATGTATGATAATCGGCTCCTCGGACTCCGAAAGCTCAAAGGTTATATAGCAGGGGTTTGACACCTCGCGCGAGATTCCGTGCGACGGAAGCTTTTCCTCAGCCGTCACCTTCGTGAAGAACTCTTCCACCTCTTTTGCCGGGGAAAGTCTGACCTTTCCGCCGCGGAGCGTGACCTCAAACGGGATTCCGAGTTCGGAATTGAAATTCTTCGTCGGGAGATTTCCGATCCGGTTCCACGCGACACGGATTCTTCTCAGATTCTCACCGAGATTGAAGCTCTGCGCGGCGTAGGCTTTTCCGAAGCCGAATTTCTGCGGCGCGCCATAATTCGTGAATCCCCGCTCGGGGTCAAAATCGCCGATGAGCGCGCAGTCGTGCGCGCCCGAGAGAATCCACTTCATCTTTCCGTCCTCGTCAAAGAGCGGATAGAAATCGGGGCATTCGTTGTCGCCGGGGAGATTTATCCGCTGAAGTTCCTTCCACTCGGAGAGATTCTTCGACGTCAGAAGCACGTACTCATCGCCGTCAAGGTAGAGTGCCATCACATAGATGTCCGAGCCGGGGACGCGGATGACCTTCGGGTCGCGGTTGTCGCCCTTTATGTTCGGGACAACCGGATTCTTCGCCCACTTTCTGAAGGTCTCGCCGCCGTCAGTAGAGTAGGCGATGCACTGAGTGTACTTCTTTCCGGCCGAAAGCTCGCGGTTTCCGCCCGCCGCCGTGTAGAAGAGAATCAGCGGATCGTGTTCGTTCTCCTTCAGGCCGAGCAGATTTTCGGTGTCGACAATCGCGCTTCCCGAATACATATCGCCGAGTTCGTCGGGATAAAGCACGTCGCCCTTTTCCTCAAAGATCACGAGATCCTCGCTCACCGCGTGACCCCAGTGCATATTTCCCCACGGAAGCCCGACCGGGTTGTGCTGGAAGAAGATGTGATATTTTCCTTCATAAAAGCAGAGTCCGTTCGGATCGTTTATCCAGCCCTTTTTTGCCGTCAGATGCAACTTCGGACGGTATCCGTCCTCGATAACGTCGGCCGCCTTTTCAGAAAAGCCGAAGCTCTTCCCCGACTCGTGCGTGACCTCGACGTCGAGTCCGGCGAAGCGCGAGATATTGTAGTAGAACACGGTTTCGGGATTTTCGAAATCGACCCTGACGTCAAGATCAATTAAAAGCTTCCCGCCGCTCTTTATATAAACCTTTGTCTTCTCAGCCTTCTTCGAGGTCGGGAGTACAAGGTATCCTGTCTTTTCATTTATAAGCATAATTTTTTCCTTTCAGAGTTTTTTCATCATAAGATATTCGTTTTTAAGCGAACCGTCGGGCATCAGGAAGGCGTCGGGGTGAATTCCGACGATCCGGAAGCCGCACTTTTCATACAAAGCCCGCGCTCTGGAATTTCCTTCTATAAATTCAAGCTCCATCTGGAGAACTCCTTTCCCGCGGGCGATAATCTCCATCTCGTTCATCAGCGCGGTTCCGATTCCGAGTCCCCAGAACTTTTTGTAGACCGAAATTCCGATTGACGCGCGGTGAGCGATCTTTTTTCTCGCGCCGAAATTCAGTCCGCAGTTCCCGGCGTATTCAAGCTTATCGCCGTCCTTAACAAAGCAGCTTATCATGAGTCCGGTCTCGGAAGTCAGATTCCGTTCGAGAAATTTCCGCTCGTCGTCAAGACTCATAAGAGCGTCGCCCTCTCCGCGGAGGAGAAAATCTGTCTCGACCGAAATTCTCCCGAGAAATTCGAGTATCGTCTCCGCGTCGTCGGGAGTCGGAGTGCGGAGAACCGCGTCGCGTCCGTCTTTCAGTTTTATAGGTTTTTCTTCGATTTTCATTTATTTCCTGTCTTTCCGGAAATTCAGCAATGACATTTCCAAAGTCTTATGGTATAATTATATAAAGGAGTTGATAAGATTGAAAAAGCTGATTTCGGGCGGAAAAATCCTCCGCCGCGGACTTCCGTTCGTCGCCGTCGCGCTTATCTACATCGCGCTGAGTACCCAGAATATGTCGCCCTACGACCGCGCAAGGTCGGGAGCCTACATATATTCCGAACTCGAACACGTCATGATGTCGCTGACTCTTCTTGTCGGCGGCGAGCTTCTCTTCGACCTCACACTGCGTGAAAAGCGGCGTTAGACGTCAGTTTTCCTCACCTTTATTCTCAGCCATGTCGGCTTCAAGCTCGGAGAGAATCTGTGGAAGTCTCACCATTATCTCGTCGGTTCTGAGCTTGTCTGCGGCATACTGGCGGCGCAAAAGCTCGGCGGGGATGAAGTCGTCGTACTTTTCAAAGACCGGCATCTCGTTCACATTGACAAGCTTCGATTTGTCGATTCCCTCGTGCTCGATAATGTCGCAGAGTCCCTTTATGAGATCGTGGCCGTCGCAGCCCTCCATCTTGAACATCATGTAATAGCAGCCCTCAAACTCCATGTTCGTGATCTTGAAAAGCCCCGAGTTGTGCGTGATGAATTTCCTTAAAGTACGGAAGGAGCGCGTGCCGAGCCACGGGAAAAGACACCATGTGTAGCCGCCCAGCGGAACGATCGACCGCCTTGTGAGTCCGGTGTTTTTCGCCAGCGCGCGGACGACCTCCAGCCTGTGTCTCGCGTTCGGCTTGAGATAAGGATAGACGGTGTCCTCCTCAAGGATTTTTTTCATCCTTTCGAGAATCTTCGTGTGGATCTCGCCGTAATCGCCCGGCCACGAGACTTCCATCTTGCCGTTCACTGACTTGACGTAGATGAGCTTTCTCGCGACGTCAAGCTCGGTCACTTCCCAGACTCTCCCGGCGAGCGCGAAGCGGTCGCCGACAGGAGGCGGAGTCGTGATCGTTCCGATCTCGTCCGACTCGCATCTGACGGTGTAATCCTCGCTGTCCTTGAAGACGGCGTAGAATTTGAAGCTGTTCGTCAGTCTCTCGCCCTTCATGCCGACAATCAGACCCTTTTCCTCGGTCATTTCGAGAAAATCGTTCTGAATCATGCTGACAAGAAGCGTCCGGTAATCCTCTTTTGTGATCTCCGAAAACGGCGGGAGCGACATTACGCGCGACGCGAGCTTTTTCGGCGAGAGTTCGCCCGACGTCGAGAGCACCGATAAGGTCTGCTGAAACGCCAGACTGAACGGCATCTTCTTGAAATACGGCGGCTCAATGAACCTCTCCTCGATATAAAGCTGAACAATCGCGATCGCGCGGAGAAATCCCCACGGAATAAGCTGCGGAAGCGGCGTGTTCGGGAGCGGATTTTCCTCGCGGAAAACCATCATCATCTCGGGCGGCTCGCCGCGTCTTCCCGAACGTCCGAGACGCTGTAGGAAGCTCGAAACCGAGTTCGGCGCGTCGTTCTGAACGACTCTTTCAAGCCGTCCGATATCGATTCCAAGCTCCATTGTGACGGTCGCGGCGACAACGCATTTCTGATCGTCGCTCCGCATCCTCGACTCGGCCTCCTCGCGGATCGCGGCCGAGAGATTTCCGTGATGGATGAGAAAATTGTCGCTGTCCCCGCGCTTTTCGGCGATCTGGTGCATCGTCGCGGTTACATATTCGGTCTCCTCGCGCGAGTTCGAAAAGATTATCGCTTTCTTCCCGTGAACGCAGTCGTAGATGTACTCGTATCCCGGATCAAGCTCAACCTTGCCCTTCGACCCTTCGTCGGGGGCTTTTTCGCTTTCGGATCGCGGAACGACCTCGGCCGCCGGACTTTCAGGCTGCTCGATGACGTCGGCTCCGAGCGAGCCTCCGGTGAGATCCGCCATATCCTTGCTCTGATCGAAATCGTCGTTCTGGATAAAGAAATGCTCCATTCCGAGCCGCCACCTGACGCCGCCCTCGTCGATCTTCGGCGCGACGGTCTGAAGTCCGGTTCCGCCGCCGAGCCAGTCGGCCGCGAGCTTGGAGTCGCCGACCGTCGCCGAGAGTCCGATTCTCCGCGGAGTGTGGCCGATGAGTCTCGCGAGCCGCACAAGCTGACAGATTATCTGATTTCCGCGGTCGGTTCCGGTCAGCGTGTGGATCTCGTCTATGACGACGAATCTGAGATCGCAGAAAAGCCGTATCAGATCGTTTGAGCGGTTCATTAAAAGGCTTTCAAGCGACTCGGGCGTGATCTGGAGAATTCCGCGCGGCTCCTTCAGAACCTTGCTCTTATGCGACTGCGCGACGTCGCCGTGCCAGTGGAAAACCGGAATTCCCGACATATCGAGAAGCCCGTCGAGTCTCTCAAACTGGTCGTTTATAAGACTTTTGAGCGGCGCGACATACAACGCGCCGATGCTCTGCGGCGGACATTCGGTCATCAGCGTCAGAATCGGGAAAAACGCGGCCTCGGTCTTTCCCGAAGCGGTCGACGACGTGATGAGCAGATTCCCGTCGGTCTCAAAGATCGCCCTCGCCGCCGCGATCTGAACCGGACGGACATTCTGCCAGTTCCGGTTATAGATGAAATCCCGTATGAAGGGCGAAAATCTGTAGAAGATCTCGTTGTCGGTCATAGCTCGATATCCTCGGCGGTGATGTCGGATGCCGGAGTCGTTTTGTACGCCGTAGGCGGAATCTCGTCGGAAATTTCCGAATCATCGTCGTCGCCGTGCGAAAGTGTCGCGCTTCCGATCAGAGCCTCGAATTTTGCCTCGGGATTCTGCAAAAGAACATTAAGAAGCCCGGTATAATCGCGGATTATCTCGCGCGGGGTGATCATCGTGTCGGCTCCGGCGCGCGACAGGCAGTAGTCGAGGAAGATTTTCAGATCATTGTCGCTCACTCTCGGCTCCCAGCTGTAGTACTGCGCGTGAAGGACGGTGATACGCTTTATAAGTGCGTAAAGCTCCTCGTCCGAAAGCCGCCTGAGCCTTATCACCGGGCCGATGAGATTCTTGTACCCGCCGACCGCGAAACGGCTGTCGAAAAGGCGGCTTTTAAGAGCTTCGTAGCTGAAAAGCCCGCGCCGTTCGTCCTCCAGAAACTGCGGAGTTCCGCCGAAGACGAGTTCGAGTCCGGCGGCGCGTCCCTGAAGCGTGTCGTTGAACATCGAGAGCAGCTTTTCATAGTTGTTCTCGCGCGAAATCCGGTTTGTGAGCTTATACAGATTGACGCACTCGTCGATGAAGACGACGAATCCGCGGTATCCGATCTGGCGGAAGAAGACCGCGAGAAGCTTTATATAATCATACCAGTTCGCGTCGCAGATTATCCCGGTGACGTTCGCGCCGAGCGCGGCGCGCGCCTCGCTCTTCGTTCCGAACTCACCGCGCAGCCAGCGGATCGCGGCCGATTTCTTCTCCTCGTCCCCGCTTATATAGGCCTTGTAATAAACCGTCAGAACCGTCGCGAAATCAAAGCCGCCGATCTGCGACTCCATCTCCTTCGCGACCGAATAGATCTTCGAGGTCAGCTTTTTCGTGAACTCATCGCTTCCCGGCTCAAGTCCTTCCCCGGCGATCCCGGTCTGGAGAGTCGAGAGCCAGCGGGTGATTATCTGCGGCAAAGCTCCGCCGTCGGGCGACGACTGGGAAGCGAGATTCTTTACAAGCTCGCGATAGGTCGCGATCCCGGTGCCGTTCGTTCCGCAGATTCTGCGCTCCGGAGAGAGATCGGCGTCGGCCGTGATGAATCCGCGCTCAAGCGCGTAGCCGCGGACAAGCTGAATTAAAAAGCTCTTGCCGCTTCCGTATTTTCCGATTATGAAGCGCATCGAGCCGCCGCCGTCGCTCACCGTCTCAAGATCCGAGAGAAAGGCTTTTATCTCCTCAGAGCGGCCGATCGCGATATACGGCGCGCCCATTCTCGGCACAACTCCGGCCGAGATCGAGTTGAGGAGTCCGGCGAGCACCCGCCTTGGTATTCTCTGAGTCATTTCAGGCATTTTTCCACATCCTCCATATAATCCGGTATGATCCGATATCCGTCGTCATATTCCTCAATTATCTGATCTCCGGTGAGTCCGACGGCGGCCTCGTTGATCTTTCCGACAAGCGCGTCGGCAAAAGCGTTGACCTTTGAGGCGACCTTCACGGCTCCTCTGTGATCCCCTCCCGCGACAAGACGGACAACTTCAAGGCAGTCAGCGTCAAGGCTTCCGATAAGCGCGGCGTAAGGATCTTCCGCGCCGTCAGCGGCAAACGCGGGAATTCCGTCCGGACTCTCGTGACCATCCGGATTTCCCGAAGCTTCAAAAGGCGGCGAAGCTTCCGAGGTTCCAAAAGTCCTCGGAAGGCCGGGTTCCAAAACCGTGCGGCAGGCTCCGTCAGACCCTGAAGACGCGTTCAGGACGGGATTCAGAGCCTCAGCAGGCGCGCTTTCAGCTTCAGTTTTCTCATCACCGCCGCCGAACGCGGACGTCAGAACCTCGGTCGTACTCCATGATTCCTTTTCGATTTCAAGCGCGCTTTCGAGCGAGAATCCCGATTTTATCGGCTCGTAAAGGCTGTCATATCTGCTCTCGGCAGTCTTTTTCGCGGCCTTTACCGAGTTCGCCCGGCGTTTCTGCGCCATCGTCGGGAAATTTTCGTCAAAGTACCCGTCAATGCACTCGCGGATATTGTCCGGGAGCTTGTTCACCTTAAGCCGCTGGCTTATTCCGAGTCCGGCGCGCACGCGGTTTTCGCTGTAGCGGATGATGCCGTTTATGAGATCGCCGCTCTCGCGCGGCGGGTCGAAGACAAGGTATCTTACCTCGATATAACGTCTGGTCTCGGGAGCGCAGAGCGCGGTGTCGTATGAGATATACGAACGCGTCTTTTCGGTCGGTTCAGGCGTTTTACCGCTCGTGAGTATTTCAGTATAAACTCTGTGGAACGCGGCGTTTATGTGCTTGTCAAACTCAGCGGCGTTCTCGGACTGACTGTATCCGCTCTTTCGCCAGTCGTATGAGGCGAGCCGGGTCATGAGTCCGGCGGCGCATTCGGATCTGTCGTGGGAATCGATGTAGAACTCGGGGATCTTCGCGCGCCTGACCGCATATTCCTGAACAGGCTTCAGCTTTTCGTGCGGACAGGGAAGACGGTTTATAAAGCAGTAATCGCATATCCAGTCGCCAAGGAGCTGATCGAGCTTCGGATATTCGCCGCGGAAGGCGATCCAGAGTCCGGCGAGCAGGTCAAGCCCCTTTTCGGGTCCGACAAGCTCGGGGCTGTTGATTATTTCGTAGATGAATAAGAGAATATAGCTGTAGTCGGTTTCGAGAAAATTCCCCGCGAGCGCGTTCGAACGCCAGTAGACATACCAGTTCAGCTGATGAAAATCGAGCTGCCAGTGCTGGGGAATATAGGCAAAGAAGGATACGCGCGGGCATTTCGAGGCGGTTTTGTTCCATAGACGCCTGACATCGGCCTTGAAATTCCGGTAGAACGAGACGGGATATCTGAGTTCACCGATCGTGACCGAGGTTATCAGCGGATTATCGGTGCCGAATACGATCGGCTCGCCGATAATCTGAACGCCGTTACAGGTTCTTACATTCTGCTCATCCGGAGCGGATGAAGCCTGAAAGGACGGTTTTTCGTAGCTTTTGACGCTCCCGCGCCACGCCCCAAGGTCAAGCGGCTTGCTATTCCCGGAATTTTCCGGAACCTTCGTGCCGGAATCCGAACGGATTTCGACGGTTTCGGTGTTCATCGGACGCCGCGACTTGTATGCGGACGTCTTCCGGCTCTGAGGGATAAGGCTTTCAAGATCCCAGAAGCTGTCGATCTCATCGAGTGTTTTCGGTTTATCTGGCACTTTTGATTTCCCCTTTCAGACGAAATATCATATCATATTATTTTACCATATTGTCGTCTGCTTGTCAAGCGTTTTTATTTTTAATTTTTGTGTACGAAAAAGCCGAAATAAACTTCGTAAATTCGCAAAGTAAATGCAAGAATAGCATTAACCTATTGCATTAAGTCTGGCAAAGAATTTGTGGTAGCATTTAGTCTGAGAAATCCACCAAAGGAGAAGCAGACAAATGCAAGCAAAGAAGAATAATGATTCCGGAAAGAACAAGCACCTGACGCTCAACGACCGTATCGGCATCGCCGAATATCTCGCCAAGGGACTGAGCTTCAGGGAGATCGCCCGCGCCCTCGGCAAAAGCCCATCAACCATCTCCCGGGAGATCAAACGCCACACCTACAAGGAAACCAACAGCTTCACCAAACAGCCGGAGGCTGTTTGTCCGCAGTCAGCCGCCCCGCCGTTCGTTTGCAACGGCTGCCCGAAAAGAGCCGTTCAAGCTGCAACCTCACCCGTCACGTCTATATAGCCCGCCGGGCTCAGGAGGAATACGAAGCTCTCCTGAAAGACTCACGCAGCGGCATCCCGCTTAAGGCAATACCGCACAATTCGCGGCTGACGCCTTAAGCACGCATCTGCTTGCGTCTTTTCCGTCATACGTCACAAAAATTCTTGACGTGGGACCTACCACGCCTGCGAATTTTTGTTTAGTCTGACGAAATAATCTGACGACTTGCGGAGCAAGTCGTGCGCATCCTACGCGCTTAGAATTATGCGGTATTGCCTTAAAAAGAGCAGCTTCGACGAACTCGATCGCATAGTCTCCGGTGTTGTCCGCTCTGGTCAGCATATCTACCACATAACCCAGACCTACCATCTTCCGGTATCCATCTCGACTGTTTACCGCCACATAAAGAAAGGCTATTACAGCGTCGCGCCGATTGACCTTCCTCGCATGGTCAAATTCAAGTCACGAAGGCGCAGACATGAAGATCGTATTCCTCCCGAAGTGAAAGCCGGACTTATGTTTTCTGACTATATTGACTATACAGCGGAAAACCCGGGTCTTCCGGAGATACAGCTCGATACGGTGATCGGACGTATCGGCGGAAAGGTCATTATGACTATCCATTTTCTGAGCAGCGACTTCATGATCGGTCCGCTTCTTGAGAACAAGACTTCTGCTGAGGCGTCAGCAAAGATACTCGAATTCAAGAAAAGGCTGCTCGGAAATGGGTTCTCCTTCGGAGAGATTATTCCGGCCATCTTAAGGCAATACCGCACAATTCGCGGCTGACGCCTTAAGCACGCATCTGCTTGCGCCTTTTCCGTCATACGTCACAAAAATTCTTGACGTGGGACCTACCACGCCTGCGAATTTTTGTTTAGTCTGACGAAAAATCCGCTGGCGCATCTACGCGCTTAGAATTATGCGGTATTGCCTTAACTGACAATGGCGGAGAATTCCGCGCGGTTTCGACATTCGAGAACACACCTGATGGGGTTCCGGAGACGAAGATGTTCTTCTGCGATCCGTATTCACCGTATCAGAAGCCTGAGATCGAAAAAAATCATACGCTTTTCCGCGACATAGTCAAAGCAGGGACGTCGTTTGATGATTTCACTCAGGATATGGTAAATGTGATCTTTTCGCACGTCAACTCGGTGAAAAGGGCGCAATTCAACGGAAAGAGCGCGTATGAGATGTTCTGCTTTACGTATTCAGAGGAGTTAGCGGCGGCGATAGGGATTCATAAGATACCGCCGGAGGAGGTCATACAGTCGTCCTCTTTACTGAGAAAACTTTTCTCGGAGTAAATGCAACCGCTATTTGCGTTTACTATGAGAAATTCAAGGAGATGACTGTACCTGCACAGCGAAAAAGTCCCCGTGGTATGGGGACTTTGGAAAAGCATACTGCTCTTGGAGGGTCGTTTTGAGCTTGTAAAGCCGCTTCATGACTGACTTTTTTTATGCGCTAAATGGCGGTTGCATTTACTTTGTGAATTTACGCCGAAATAAACTTCACACATCCGCCGCTTTCGCAGACGTTCCGATTTCAATCCGGTTCGCCGAAGAACTTCGACGGCGCGACGCCCATTATCCTCGAAAAACAGCGCGAGAAATAGCAGTAGTCGGTGAAGCCGACGTCCCCGGCTATCACCGAAAGCGGCGTGTCCGTGCCTTTGAATTTCTCGGCGGCGTGCTTTATGCGGTACTCGCAGACATACGACGAAAAGTTCATGCCGAAATTCTGTTTGAACAGCGAACAGAAATAATTCCGGTTGTAGCCGAGCGCGTCGCTGATAGACGTTGTCGAAAGCTCGCTGGCAAGGTTTTCCTCGACATACAGTCCGACGTTCTGGATGAAATCGACACTCCGCCGCTCTGACGCGCGGCTCTCCTCCGTGCCTTCGCCGAGCAGAAGCCTGACGAATCCGAACAGCTTCCCGCCGACCGCCAGATCGCCGTCGATCCCGCCCAGCTTCAGAAAACCGCTTATCTCCTCCATCATTCCGCCGAGTCTCATGGCCTTCTCACGGTCGGTAACCTGCTTGAACCGCCTTGCGCCCTGCCGGATCTTCGTGAACTCGTCGGTGACGTTCTTACAGCCCGAAAAAATCGTCGGAGAGAAGATCATGTAGCGGTAATCGAGCCGCCGGCAGCCCGGGACAAAATGCCCGCTGTGCAGCTCCCACGGATTTATCGCGAGGAAATCGCCAGCGGCGAGCCTGTGCTGACTGCCGTTTATCCGCGCGTCGAACTCGCCCTCGAAGACATAGATGAACTCGGGAAGATCGTGATTGTGTATCATGAAGGGATTACAGCTCAAAACCGCTTTTTTCTGCTTCCAGATAAAGTCCGGGAAAGAATTCTTGTCGAAGTCAAAAACAAATCTGTTTGTCCAGACAGACACAGATCCGAATCCCTGTTCATACGCCACATCATACAAAGCCCATCACCTCCACAGTGATTATACCACACAGCGGCGCGGCTGTCAAGAAAAAATCTGAGTTTTGTACAAGCTTTTCTGAGAGAATTCATTTGAAAACCCTCAATCATGTGATATAATGGTAACATAATATTCATGAAAGGGTGAATTCCATGAAAAAACTCATCTCACTTTTACTACTCGCCGCCATGCTTCTTGCGTCTTGCGGATCAGAGACCGGAGACGAAACCACTGTGCCGTCCGGTTCGGACGAAACGACGGCCGAATCGGCTCAGACCGACCGACTCGATGAACTCGGCGCGAGGGATTTCGGCAAACGGAAGTTCCTGATTCTCGACGCGCACGACTACCCGCAGAACACGATGAACCGCCCGCGCGACGATCGCCAAGGCGATGTTCTAAACGACGCGGTGTACGCGCGCGACATCCGCATTTCTGAACGCTACAATTGTACCATCGAATATCTTCTCACCGAAAACGGCAGATCGGGCTGTGAGGCATTGGCGCGGAATTACCTCGCGGGCGACTACTACTGCGATATAATTTCGTCAACAGTCTCGGATTCAGGAACGCTGCGCTCTCTGATGGCTCAGAGTATGCTCACCGACCTCAACAGCATTGAATATCTCTCGTTCGACAAGCCGTGGTGGAGCCAGCTTATAAACCAGAACCTGACGCTCGGCGGACGCGCCTTCTTCGCCGCGGGTGACATTCTCGCCGATATGTACACCTCGCCTTCGATACTTGTCGCTAACCTCAAGCTTCTTGAGCAGTACACGCCCGAAGTTGATATCTACGAACTCGTAAGCGACGGCAAGTGGACAATCGACGAAATGCTTGGCTACTCAAAATTCAACAACGACCTTGACGGCGACAACAAACTCCACACGCTGAACGATTTCTTCGGCTACATAGGCGACAGCACCGGCTATATGCTCTCGACGAACTCATTCCTGGTCGGCTGCGGAATCAACATCACGAAAGCCGACGGCGACAAGCTCTCGATGAACCTGATGAACGACCGCGTGATCGAGGTGATCGACAAGGTCGCGCAGCTCGTCCCGCACGAGTCGATGGACGACCGTAGCGATTATATCGTCCACACCTTCAAGGAGGACCGCGCGATATTCACGCAGACCTACATGGGCGACGTCAAGAACAATCTGCGCTCGATGGAGAGTGATTACATCATTCTCCCGTTCCCGAAGTATGACGAGAATCAGGACACCTACCGCAATCTCGTAAACGGATGGAGTTCCTGCTTCATGGCGATTCCCGACAACACGAATGTTGACGAGGTCGGATTCTTCGCCGAGGCTCTCTGCTATGACGCATATGTCAACGTCCGTCCGGCGGTCTATGACAATCTGCTTAAGACAAAGCTGGCGCGCGACGAGCGGTCGACCAACATGATAGACATCATCTACGCCGGACTCTACATCGATTTCGGCGCGATCTGCAACTTCGGCGGCACGAATTCAGCACTCAGCGACGCGGTTTACAAGGGCGCGGCACTCGCGTCGGGGCTCGCCTCGAAGCAGTCAGCGGCTGACAAGGCGATCGAGGAATTCACGGCCAGCTGGATGGCTGAATGAAAAAAGGGTTGACCGCCGTACCGGAGAGTTTATAGATTTTTAATGTAACAGAAGCCGACAAAGGGGCTGCCGCGAAAGCGACAGCCCCTTTTCCATAAGAATCACCGCAAAAATCCGTCGGCCAGTCTGTCAGACCTCCACCTCGACATATTCGCCGTTTTTGCCCTTCGCAAGCACCTCGCCGTCGCCGCGAACGACTTTGAAGCCCTCTCTGTCAAGGAGAACGTCAAATACCGCGCCGCTTCCCTCAATCCCGCGAAGATACAGATGATCCAACTTTCCGGGAAGCGTCGGCTTCAGACTGAATTTTCCGAGTCCGAGCGGACGCATATCGAGAAGTCCTTCGAGAATGACCTTGCAGTAGAGCGCGGACTCGCCCGAAAGATGACGTCTTCCGCCTTCGGGATACGCCTCGACCGAATACGGCACGCGCTCACCTAAAAGCCGGTTCGCGCTGAATCTTTCGAGCAATTCATACGCCTTCTCGGTCTTCCCCGCCGCGAAGATTCCGCGGAGACTGTATAACGTCGAACGATCCCAGATCGTCGTGCTTCCCTCCTCGGTCAGCATTCCGTCCGGCTTCATGAGTTCTTCAGAGCAGAGCGCGCCGACCGTTCCCTCCGCGCGGTCAAAGATTCCGACACAGAGCGGCATACAGATCCACGACCTGAGCTTTTCGCACTCCTCATAGTATCTGTAGCAATCGTATCCATGAAGCCTGACGCCGAAGAATCTTCCGATTGAGGCCTTAAGCCCGGCCGCCAGACTCTCATATTCGTCGGCCAGCTCCTCAGAGCCGATCTCGCGTTCGAGCATCGCCGCTGAACGGTATCCGTCATAGGCGAGCGTCGACGTGCAGAGATTCGCGTTTCCGCTCGGGAAGCGGTTTTCAAGCTCGTCGCTGTCAGAAGAAATGACTCCGTTTTCGTTTATCTTTCTGCGGCAGTACTCGGCGCACCACTCGATCGCCGGGAGAAGCTCCTTCGCCCAGTCTGCTCTTCCGGCAGTCATGACGAATCTGCTCGCGCCGTAAAGGTACATCGCCGCGTCTCCGCGATCCCCCGCGCCGTTCCAGAAATCAAGCCCCTCCGCGATGACCGACGACGGAATCGGCTCATAATCCTCGCTCATGAAGGGAATGTACATCCGGTAGGCGTTCATCGAGGCCTCAAGAAGCCGCTCGTCGCCCGTGTAGGCAAAATACGGTCCCGCGTACTCGACCTGATCGTTGCACCATGTTGCGGCGTAATAGGATTTTCCGCCCGGGCTGTGAATCGGACCGAATTTTGTGTCAAAGACCGACTCCCCGGCGTGCAGCTTCGCGAAGGCGAACATCGTGTCGATTATCTCGTCGCCGGTGTCAAGCCTCATGGGACTCATGAGTTCGACCGCCCTTCTGCGTCTTCCCGAGAGATCGGCCGCCGGGGTCGGATCGGAAGTCTCGTCGGTTCTGCGGCCGCAGACCGAGATATAGTATGCGCAGCTCTCGCCCGCTTCAAGCGTCTTGTCCGTGACATCGGTGATGACCTCGGCTATGTTTATTCCCATCGGCCCCAGAACGTGGGTTATCCGCCCGCCAAGCGTTGTCGGAGTGAGTTCGATCGTCCGATTGCCGACATTCTTTATCGTGACCTTTTCGTGAGCGGCGCGCGACTTCGGCGAAGGGTAGCAGATGTGCGTGATTTCAAGTCCGGGAGCTGAGCAGTAGAGTTCAAGCGTTCCGTTTATTCTGACCTTCTGAAGCTTTTCGGCAATCGGCTCGCCGTCCGCCAGCATACGCGGCATGAACTCGTCGGGAACGTCTAGCTGGAACGACGCGTGCGTGTCGTTCGGGCGGAGTCTCAGCGTCGGATAAACCGGATGATATCCGAGAACGAATCCGTTTTCGTTCATTCCGTATTTCACAATGACCGAGCATCTATCGCCCGACATTTCGATATCGTCGGTGTGGAGTTCGTTTTCATTAAGCTTCCATTCAATCGCGAGTCTGTTCGCGGTGATATTCCATCTCATATGATATTCCTTTCGAGAAAACGCTCCCCGAAAGGGGATTTCGGGGAGCGTCTGAATTTTTGTGTCTCGCCTTCGCGGGTTATTACTTTCTTTCCTTGGTGTTTATCTCGACAAGAGCCTTCGCGAGGAACTCGTCGAACTTCATCGCGCCAAGGTCGGTTCCGCTGCGGTGGCGCACCGCGACGGTTCCGTCGTTCATTTCCTTCTCGCCGATGACGAGCATATACGGAGTCTTCTCAAGCTGAGCCGATCTGATCTTGTAGCCGATCTTCTCGTTGCGCTCGTCGAGGAAGACGCGGATTCCGGCGGCTTC
>CAKSVM010000019.1 GCA_934503195.1 uncultured Eubacteriales bacterium | reverse complement strand
GCGAAGGGCGACAGCTGCAAGCTTAGCTTCCACGCCGAAGGGTTCGTTGAGGCGACCGCTGTAAAGCTCGACAAAACGACCGCAGAGCTTCGCCGCAGACAGACCTTGCAGCTCACCGCGACGCTTGAGCCCGAAAACGCTCATGGAACGATAAGCTGGTCGTCAAGCGATGCCTCGGTCGCGACAGTCGACAAGAACGGTCTTGTCACCGCGGTTCAGTCCGGAAAGGCGACGATCACCGCGTCGGTCGGAACGCTCACCGCGACCTGTGAGATCGACGTCGTGATCGCCGAAGGCGAGAGTGATTTTCTCGTCGACGAATCTGGTGTTGTCACCGGATTCATCGGCGTCGACGCGTCCGAGCTTGTGATTCCGTCCGAAATTGACGGAAAGACAGTAACCGGAATCGCCGCGTCCGTCTTCAAGTATAACCGCGATATAACCAAGGTCACGCTTCCCGAAAGCGTGAAGGCAATCGGCGAGGGCGCGTTTGCCGGCTGCTCGTCGCTCACTGAGATAAATCTTGAAAATGTCACCTCGATCGGAAAGAACGCTTTCGATCAGTGCCGCGCGCTCAAGTCAGTGACGCTCGGAGAGGGACTGACGGTCGTTCCGGAGTCGGCGTTCACCTCCTGCGCCGCGCTCACGTCGGTTACGCTTCCGTCGACGCTTAAGGAGATCGGAAAGAACGCCTTCACTCTCTGCGCGTTCACGTCGATTGAGCTTCCCGATGGACTCACGACAATCCGTTACGGAGCGTTCAGAGGAACTCCGCTCGCATCGCTTCATCTCCCCGCGTCGCTCGAAAAGCTCGGCGACAGCTACATAGGCGATGTCTTCGAGATTCCGGGTTCGCAGGCGGCCGACAAGTCGCTCGAAAACATCACGATCGACGAAAAGAACCCCTGCTGGACGTCGGTCGATGGAATGCTCTACTCAAAGGATCTTTCCGAGATCGTATTCTGCCCGCGCGGAAGAAAGGCCGCGAAGGTGCTTGACAGCGTGACTTCGATCGGACGCTACGCCTTCTTCATGTGCTTTGACCTGACAAAAGTCGAGCTTCCCGCCGGACTCAAGACCGTCTCCGAGCAGGCGTTCCACTACTGCGAGGCGCTTGTCGACTGCGTTCTCCCCGCCGGACTCGAGCGCGTCGAGAATTCAGGCTTCTTCGGGTGCGAGGAGTGGACCGGGGTCGACAATATCCCGTCGAGCGTCACCTTTATCGGCGACTACGCGTTCGCCGAGTGCAAGGGAACGAAGCTCGTCATTCCAGAGGGCAACACCTCAATCGGAAAGTTCGCGTTCTACGGTTATGAGGAAACTCTGAACGAGATCCTCCTGCCAACGACGCTCCGCACGCTCGGCGACTCGGCGTTTGCCTGGGCGAAGAGCGTGAAGGAAATTGTGATTCCCGAGGGCGTTACCTCCATCGGTGAGGAGTGCTTCGGAATCACGAACAGCCTTGAAAGACTGACTCTTCCGTCTACGCTGAAATCGATCGGAAAGGACGCGTTCAAGCTTGGTCAGGGCATTGAAAACAAGCTCTCGGAGGTCTACATCCCGGCGTCGGTGACAAACATCGCGCCGAACGCTTTCTCTGGACGAGACGGAATAAAGATCATCGCCGACAATGCGTTCACAGCCGCCGCGAAGTTTGCGAATGACAACGGCTACGAACTCGAACTGCGCGATTCCGACGCCGACTTCGAGATTGTCGACGGCGTTCTCAAGGGCTATCACGGAACAAAGACGGATATTGTCATCCCGTCGACCGTAACTGAGATCGGCGAGGGAGTCTTCGTCACAGAAGAGGGCGAGGAAGGCGTCGAGATCACCAAGGTCACGATTCCGTCGTCGGTCGTGAGGATCGGAAAGGACGCGTTCAATGGCTGCGAACTCACGTCGGTTGTATTCGAGGGTGAAAATCTCGCCGAAATCGGTGAATCGGCGTTCGCTTACTGCACGAAGCTTCCTGAAATCACGCTTCCGGAGGGACTTAAAGTCATCGGAAAAGCGGCGTTCCAGGGCACGAGCGCGATAAAATCGATAAACATCCCCGCGTCGGTCGAGTCGATCGGCGAGAGCGCGTTCAGTACCTGCTCAGAGCTCACCGAGGTGAATTTCGCGGACGACAACGAGAGCCAGCTTAAGACGATCGGAAAGAAAGCCTTCTATCAGTGCGTGCGTCTCGGAACGCTCGACATTCCCGAAGGCGTGACGACTATCGGCGATCAGGCATTCCGCGCGAGCGGCGGACTGAAGCGCGTGTATCTCCCGTCGACGCTTACAGAGTTCGGAAGCTCTGCTCCCGCGGTCTTCTCCGACGTGAATAGTGCCAACTTGTCCGGAACCGATGAGCTCCTCTCAATCACCGTTGAAGACGGCAACCTGGTCTACTCGTCAAAGAACGGACTTCTTTACACCGCCGACGGCGAAACGCTCCTCTTCTGCCCACCCGGAATCATCGGAACGGTCACGGTCGCCGACGGAACGAAGTCAATCGGAAGCTCAGCTTTCCAGCGGAGCAAGGCTGACCATGTCGTCCTGCCGGACACGCTTCTGACGATCGGGTCGGGAGCGTTCAAAACGAGCGGATTCACAAGCGTCGAGATCCCCGACTCGGTCACTTCGATCGGCTATTACGCTTTCTTCAACTGCAAGAAGCTGAAATCGGTTGAGTTCGGACAGAGTCTCAGAACGATTGAAGAAGGAGCCTTCTCGCAGTCGCCGCTCGAAAACGCCTCGCTTCCCGCGTCGCTTGAAAGTATCGGAGACGACGCGTTTGACAGCCTTAAGAATTACATCCGGATTGAAAATCCCGGAACGGTTCTCGGCAACGGCTTCATCTCGTCCCACTCGAAGATCACGGTCTATGGTCACTCAGGCTCGACCGCTGAGAAGTATGTGAACGACGCGAAAACCCGGCTTGGCGACAGCTGCGGACTTATGTTCAAGAGTATCGACGCGTTTGTAAAGGTTACGAAGATCACGCTTGACAAGACCGCACTGACCCTGAAACAGCGCGAGACCTACAATCTCAACGTCACAATCGAGCCTGACAACGCTACGCACAAGGACCTCGTCTACAAGTCGCTCGACACGAGGCTTGCGACGGTTGACGAAAACGGAAAGATCACCGCGCTTCGTCCCGGAACGGTGACGATCAAAGTACTTTCGACCGACGGAGTCTTTGCTGACTGCGTGCTCACCGTCGACGCCGACGAATCGCTCAGCGACTTCACGATCGACGAGCGCGGATACATAACCGGATATGTCGGAGAGCTTACCGACCTTGTTATCCCCGCGTCTGTTGAAAACCGCGCCGTCGTCGGAATCGCTTCCGGAGCTTTCGCTGAGAACCGGAACATCACGTCGGTTGACCTTCCCGACACGGTGAAGGAGATCGAAAGCTATGCCTTCTCGCACTGCGTGAATCTCGACTCGGTCTCGTTCGGCTCGGGGCTTGAAAACATCGGCGAGCGCGCGTTTGAGTACTGCACGCATATTCCGGAGGTTAATCTCCCCGAGGGACTTAAAACGATGGGCGGATACGCGTTCGACTCCTGCGAGAGGCTTGAGAGAATCACGATTCCGTCGACTCTGACCGAAATCCCGACCGGAGCTTTCCACCTCTGCTGGAGACTCATTGACGTTGTCATCCCGGAGGGCGTCGAAACCGTAGGCAGTGAAGCCTTCTATGAGTGCGAGGGCATGAAATCGCTCACTCTCCCGAACTCTCTCAGGACGATAAGGAGCGAAGCCTTCGCGGCCTGCGTGAGACTTACCAGCGTTGTCGTTCCCGAGGGCGTCAGAGTCATTGAGAATCAGGCGTTCATGAGCTGCACGGGAATGACGAGCATCCATCTCCCCGCAACACTCGAAAAGCTCGGAGGCGAGTATCCCGGCGACGCGTTTGAGCGTTCCGATGTCCTCGGCTGCAACCACCTGACGTCGGTAAACGTCACGGCGGGTGGAAAATACTTCTCATCGAAGGACGGACTTCTCTATAACGCTGACGGAAGCGAGCTCATCTTCTGCCCGAGAGGACTCACTGAGGTGACGATCCCAGAGGGAGTCGAAAGGATCGGCGATCACGCGTTCTTCTACTGCCGTATTCTCGAAAAGGTAAACCTCCCGTCGTCGCTGACCGAAATCGGCGCGAATGGTTTCGGAATCTGCGAAAAGCTCACTTCGATCGTGATTCCGGATGGCGTGACCTCGATCGGAAACTCAGCGTTCGCAAGCTCCGCGTCGCTTGAGGAAGTGACTCTCCCGTCGAGCCTTGTGACAATTGGCGACACCGCTTTCCTCGGAACGGCGTTAAGGTCGGTCGTTATCCCCGGAAAGGTTGAGACGATCGGAAGAGAGGCCTTCGCTTACAACGATCATCTGACCGAGGCGACGATCCTTAAGAACGTGAAGAATCTCGGCGAGGGAATCTTCAAAAATTCTCCGAACGTTACGGTCTTCACCGACTCAAAGGACGCGCCGGTTTACCAATACGCGACCTCGCGCGATATTCCGGTGAGACTTATCGAAAGCGACAAGCCGGATGAACCCGGAATTATTCTCCCGGTTCTCGACGCGTTTGATGTCGAAACTGTCGTTTCCGACGGCGGAAAGGTTGTCAGCAGCCGCGAGAGAGCATACAGCGGAACCAGAATCACTCTCACAGTGACCCCTGACGATGGCTATACGCTTGTGAAACTCACCGTGACCGGAGATTACGGCGAGATCGCGGTCATATCCGACGGTGATAACTGGTATTTCACGATGCCGGCGTCGGATGTGAAAGTCAGTGCTGAGTTCGCCGCGCCCCATCAGGCGTTCGTCGACGTTCCGGAAGACGCCTACTACGCGGACGCCGTCGACTGGGCAGTCAGAAACGGCGTCACGAACGGTGTCGCGGACGATGTATTCGCGCCGGATTCGTCCTGCACGAGAGCGCAGGCGGTGACCTTCCTCTGGAGAGCGGTTGGAGCGCCCGTGACCGGCGGCGACTGCGTGTTCACGGATGTTGACTCCTCGGACTACTTCTATGACGCGGTCGTGTGGGCGGTTGAGAACGGTATCACGAACGGCATCGGAAACAGTCTGTTCGCGCCCGACGAGGTCTGCACGAGGGCGCAGATTGTGACATACCTCTATCGCATGGCTGGTTCACCAGAGACTGAAGGAACAGCTTTCGGCGATGTCGCGACAGATTCGTACTACGCGTCCGCGTTCAGCTGGGCGGTGTCCGGCGGCGTCACGAACGGCGTTGGAAACGGTCTGTTCGCGCCCGACAACATCTGCACGAGAGCGCAGATTGTGACCTTCCTTTACAGATATTTCGGCTGAGATGGTTATGAGGAAAGGTGGATTCATGGCTGTTTTCACGCGATAAGGTCAGGAGATTCAAGCCTTTTCGCGTGAGAACTCCGATAATTCAGCTTATCCTGACCAAAAAAACGCGGATCCTGAGCTGGCGCGGCGTTTGGCGGTGCGCCCGGGTGAAGCGTGGCAAAAATCCCCCGAAGGGGTGCGAAGCGCGGCAAACGCCGCGGCGCGCAGGAACGGCTCGCGTCCGGTCGGCTTCGCCGCCCGGACGCGAGTGCAGGTGGCGCACTCCGCGCGCCATCCGCCTCGCAGGGCGATGCGGACGCCACTTCGTGCCGCCTGCGGCCGGAGCGTTCGCTCCGGCCGGGAGTATGAGTTTTGAGGATCCGAGGTTTCCGAGGATATGATGAGGTTCCGGAATCTGGGGTACCTGAAATTTTGTGGTTTCGAGATTTGCTGACACCCATAGCGCGCACAGAACCGCGGTCGGGGCGTTCCTTACCACCCACAAACAGCAGAAGTACCGCTGGAATCAGCGCGGACAGCGCGGAGTAGATAAAATTTCCTCCTTGGAATCAGTCGGCCGGGGGGCGGAAGCCTTCGAGCTTCGCACTTATCGCGTCCTTGTCCGCCGCGAAGGCCGACGCGAGATTTCCGCTCGCGACTGCTTTTTCGAGCATCTGCCGTATGCCGACGTTCATAACAAAGGTGATCTCATAGAGCGTAGACGCGCGTATAAGGTCGAGCATTTCGGAATCGTCGGGCGAATCCATTCGTTTGCTCTTAAGGGTTATCTCATATACCGCGTCAACGAGCGGCGAGGAAGCGTATGCCATGTATTCTAGGAGAATGTCGGTCATCTCAGTCTTCGCGCTTGAAGACGGAATGACCCATCCGGTCGCGTATTCGTCGACCAGATTGTAATATCTCTCCTGATCCTCGTCGAGCTTGGGCATCGGAATGATTCCGTACGGAGACGTCATCTCGCGGAACTCATTCGCCGCGGATATTCCGCATTCGAAGAAGAGAAGCTGATTTTCGGCGAACTTTGAGCGTCCGAACGCGTAAATGTGCGGATATCCCGACGTGTCCTGACCGCTCGCCATCTCGTCGTAGGAGATTGTGTGTTCCTTGTCGTTCATGATTCCGGAGATTATCTCCATAGACCTGTACATACGGTCGTCCGGTGTTCTGAGTACCGGGAAGTTCGTCTCATCGCGCGAGGTCATCTGAACCCCAAACCCCGACAGCATCCGGTACGGCACCTGAGTCAGGAATCCGAAGCGGTCTCCCGCGCTCATCTTTCCGTCGCCGTTCAGATCCCCGCTCACGGCGGCTATCATCTCTTTCATGCGGTCGATTGTCCACTTTCCGTCGTTCACAAGCTTGTATGGCATATCAATCCCGTTGTCGGTCATGATTTTCTTGTTGAACCAGATGAATGTCGCGCCGGTCGTCGAACTAAGGTTGAAATCCCCGGCCATCATGTAAAGACTGTCTCCGATGGCCATTTGCTCCGCCATGTTGGTGTCCCACCACGGCTTGTCAAAGTCTATGTATCTGAGCTCCTTCAGGTTCCACGCGTAGTTCTGCACCGTGAGGGGGAAAAGCTCAAGCTTCCGGTCGGCGAGAATCTCACAGAAATCGTCTCCCGCGAGGACGTTCTGACTCAGTTGCTTTACAGGGGAAGCCTCCGGCATCGGCGTGATCTTTACCTTGAATTTTTCCTCCAGCGCGAGGTTGCGTTCATACACAGCATCGTTTATAACCTCGCCGTTCTGATCCTCAACCCAGATGTCCTCAATATTATACGCGTGCGCGCCGTGGCGGTACATTATCCGGAATTCCTCGCCAGCGAAGGTCACGTCGGGAAGATCCGGCGCGGATTCCGTGACTTCATTTGCCGTGGTCTCACCCTCAGTTACCGGATCGGTATCATCGCCGCCCGCGGGCTTGCCACAGGACGAGAGAAGCATCGCAGCCAAAAGCAGCAGGGAGACAAGCCGTCTGTATGATTTCATGCTTTGCCACTTCTCACAGCTTCTCGGACCCGGTCCAGACTCCGGTGTCCTTCCAGTCCTGAATCGCCTGCGCGTAGTCCTCATCAGTCGGGACGTAGGGCTTTGACGACGCGGCGAAGTTGACGTTTCCGTCGGCGTCCGGGAAGGGAGAGGATCGGTCGAACTCGTACTTCCGCTTATCCTCCTCACGTCTGAAATCGGGGATGTCGTAGCCGATGTTTCCGTTCAGAATACTTCTGTGGGCGAGAATCGCGCAGGACGCCATGGCGGTCGCGCGGTAGACGTTCCAGTACGGTTCGGTGCCGTTCTCAAGCGCTTTGATAAAGTTGTAGATCACGAAGAAATCCCCGCCGCCGTGACCCGCGCCCTCGGCGAGCTCGCCAAGCTTCACGTCCGACCACTCAGCCGGATGACTGCTGTAGCGTTCGACTCCCTCGGGCTTATCCCAGCTGTTGTAGGTGAGCATGACGCGCGAATTCCCGCGGTCGCACTCGACTGAACCCTTTGTGCCGCAGAGACGGTAATAGTTTCCGTGCTGAGCGAATCCCGCGCATCCGGTTACTCTGAACACCGCGTTTCTGTCGGTCTGAATCAGCAGAATCGACGCGAGATCGGCGACATGGCTTGCTGTTCCCTTCATTGCGTCGGGTGAGAAGGACGCCATCGCGGTTACTCTGGTTGGCATCGAGTCTGTCATCTGCATCAGCGGCGCGAGGGAGTGGGTGAGATAATAGCTTCTCGGAAGCCAGTTGCGCCAGTGATATTTTCCGGGCGCGAGCCGATTCTTCTCGATTCGGCTTACCGGGTGGACATACTCACCCTCGGCGTAGACGATCTCACCGAGCGTTCCGCCCTTCGCGATCCGCTCCATCTCCTGATTTGACCTGAAGTAGGGGTAGTTTTCGAGAAGCCCGAAGGTCATTCCGGTCTCCTCCTTGGCGCGGCAGAGCGCGACTCCGTCGGCTAAGGTTATGTTGCTCGTCGTTTCGCAGAGAACGTGCTTTCCGGCGCGCATCACGGCGATCGCGTATTTCGCGTGCTCCGGGAAATAGTTGCTTAAGAGAACGGCGTCCATGTCGTGCTTTATGAACGAGTCGAAATCAGTGTAGAGTCCGACTTTACGGTTCCTGAAGCACTGCTCCTTGCAGTAGCGAAGGTGAAGCTCCTTGTTGTCGCAGATCGCGACGACCTCCGCGCCCGACTTCTCAAAGCAGCCGATCAGCGACCCGCCGCGGCCGACGCTGTTCCCGCGATATCCGACGCCGAAGATTCCGACGCGGATCTTTTTCTTTTCTTCCATAATGAATACCTCATCTTTCCGGCGCGCGTCCGCCCGCCTTTGTCATGACTCAATTATAGCATATTTTCCCGGATATGTACATGAAGCGGATTAACTTATATATGTAATATTATGACTTCGATTATTTTTTTCCGACTTTGCTTGATTTCACGCGGAAAATCTGGTATAATGAATATATATTTATAATATGGAGGCAAAGAATGGACAGAAACACGGCTCTGCCAGACGGCAATGTCTGCCTATTTTCAAACACCCAGAACCCCGGCGGCTCGTCGGTTTTCCCCTATCAGTTCGTCTACGAGACCCTTCCGGCGATACATCCTTTTCCCGAGGTGCTGAAGCATTACCGCTGCCATCTGATCGTCGAAGGCTCCGGGACGCTTGAGACCGGGGGCGTGCGATATCCGCTTTCGGTCGGGGATCTCTTTTTCGCCAGCCTTGGCTGCGAATATTCGCTGAAGGATATTCACGGGCTTAAATATATCTATATCTCGTTTGCCGGACTCGATCTTGACAAGTTTCTGGCGGATTACGGCGTCACAGGCTCCGCGCGGGTTTTTTCGGGATATGGTACGCTCATCGACCAGTGGATTATGGCTCTCTGCGTCTGCAACGAGGAAAATCTCACGATACTCACAAAAGGTCTTTTGTATTACGCTCTCGCGCTGCTTCCTTGCGTGGCGGAGAGAGACTTAAAGGAGCCGGACGACGTGATTTCGCGCATCAGGGCGTTCATCGACCGCAGTTATGGAAGCAGCGCGCTTTCGCTCGATTATGTCTGTCGGCTCTACAGTTACCATCCGAATTACATTTCGAGAAAATTCCGCGAAGTCACCGGACAGAGCTTTTCTGAATATCTCGAAGACTGCCGCGTCAGGCACGCAAAGCAGCTTTTAAGCGAGACTGATCTTCCGATAAGCGTGATCGCGTCGGGCGTCGGCTACCGAAACGCGATGTATTTCTCAAAGGTCTTCAAAAAGGACACCGGAAGCACGCCGTCGGAATACCGTAAGTCGGCAGACTGAAAAAATATAAAAGCCTCCCGCGGGAAATCGCTTTTGCGGGAGGCTTATTCATTTGCGACTCGGGTCAAGAGTTACCGGAGAGCGTGAACATGTCTATGACGTCCTGATAGTGATCGAGAATTTTCGTCTCGTTTGACGCCCAGTAGGACTCGATATTCGTGTCGTCGTTCGCGAGCATCTTTTCGAGTATGAATGACGCGCCTTCCCACGCGTCGTAGACGTATCCCATGTCAAAGATTCTGCTCCGCGAGATAAGATCAAGCATCGCGATCGATTCCTCGTCGCGGGTTCCCTTGACCTTGAGCGCGACGTCGTAGTACGCCGGGACGACCGTCTTGTAGCTCTCGGCGCAGAGTGCCTCGATGATAGTTCCGACCTTTTCGATATTCTTCTCCGGAACCGTGAGCGGAATCGCCATTATCGCGTGGCTTCCGTCCGACATCGTGTGGTATTCCGCCTGCTCCTCGTCCCACTTCGGGTAGGGAAGGATGCTGTAGTCGTCGTTCATGTCGCGGAAATAGTCGAGTGACTGCGAGATGACTCCTCCGGTGAAGATACATTTGCTCTTCGCGAACATATCGACGTTGTAGTTATGCACACTTCCGTTAATCGGGCTCACGTACTCAAGGTCGGTGCGGATGCCCTTGTCGCCGTGGAGGAAGGAGTTCACGATCTTTTCGACTATCGCGCTGAGCTTTTCGGTTTTGTAGACGACCTGAAGCTCGCCGTTCACGTTCTTTATCACAGGATTGTCAAACGCCCAGAGGTAGGCGTTGATCGCCGAGTGATGCTGAGTGAGGTATCCGAACTGATCCTCGTTGTCGACCTCTCCGTTGCCGTTCAGGTCATTGTACGCGTCCTTTGAGATTCCGTAGATATAGTCAAAAGTCCATTTTCCGGAATTCACGACGTCGAAGTAGTCGCCCATCCCGTAGCTCGCGCCGAGCGTCTTGTTGTAGAAGGTACACCATGTCTGACCGAGCGCGGAAAGCGCGAAGTCGCCTACGGCGAGATAGCATCTGCCGTTGTATGAGAGATCATTTGTCGTTGAGGGCGACCACCACGGCTTTGAAAAATCGACCTTCGGCACGTCATACCAGTTCCAGTAATAGCCTCCCATCGCGGTTTTTCCGGCCTGAACCACGTGGAGGTTGATAAGATCGAACACATCCTCCCCGGCCGTCACGGTGTTCGTTATGTAGGACGCCGTGTTTGCGGCAGTGTCGGTGTAGACGAGCGAGATTTTGCATCCGAAACGCTGCTCGATTCCGCGGTTCCGGTCATAGACCGCGTCGTTTACGACATCTCCGTTTGATTCCTCGCTGTCACAGTATTTGTAGTTGTTTCCGGCACCGCTCGTGTCGGCGACAATCCGGAGCTCATATCCTCCGAGATCGGGATTTCCGAGTCCGTCGTCAATGTTTTTGCGGTCGATCTGAGTGGTTTCGGCGGGCTGATCCTGTGAGCCGCCGGTCGTCTCGCCGCCGGGAATATTTTCGTTTCCGCATGACGCCATACCCGCGACCGCCGCGGTCAGAAGTATCGATAATAGTCTTTTTCGCTTCATTTTTTATCTCCTTAACAGCGGGCTTTCTTCTATAAGGCCCGTTTTTGATTATTTATATTATAT
Source organism: uncultured Eubacteriales bacterium (assembly GCA_934503195.1). Taxonomy (GTDB): domain Bacteria; phylum Bacillota; class Clostridia; order Oscillospirales; family CAG-272; genus Flemingiibacterium. Next base: position 30,599 of record CAKSVM010000019.1, on the reverse strand, counting down.
CATATTGACACATTCGGGAAAATATGGTATAATACTTTTTACAAAACAATACTGCTGTATTATCGGGGGAAATCATGAATAGCAGCACGATATTCACAAGCGAGCCGGGATTTGATTTTTTTCTCGTCTCTCACACACGCTTCAACCGACCCTACTTCAATAATTCAAACTGTGGATATAAGTTCACAAGCTTCGGCTATATCGTGAGCGGGTCGGTCGGGATAAAGACACGGAACCGCGGAGTGAATCTTGAGGCGGGGACGCTCTTTCTGATTCCGCAGGGCTTCAGATACTGCTCGACTTGGACGGGAAATCCGGACATAGAGTTTTTCAGCGTCCACACGATGACGAAGAAGTTTCCGGAAGCCGGGCTGAAATATCAGTTTCAGGCGATACCCGAATATTCGACAAAGGAGACGGAAAAGCTCTTCCGCGAGATATATTCGCTTTACGAAAGCGGGACACCGTCGGACAGGCTCCGCGGACTGGGACTTTACTGCCTTTTTCTCTCGGATGTTCAGAAATACCTCCGTCCGCCGAAGACGGTTGAGCTGAACCCGGCGATCTCGGACGCGCTTGACTTTATCGAAATGAACTATACCCGCGATTTCAGCGTGAACGAGCTCGCGGAGCACTGCAACATAAGCGCGTCGCGGCTTTTTCACCTTTTCTCAAAATATCTCGGCAAGACCCCGGTGACCTTCCGCAGCGAGCTGAGAATACAGAAGGCGGCGGAACTGCTTAAAAACACGAAAAAAACCATTGAGGAGATCTCGGGGGAAGCCGGATTCAATTCCGCGATATATTTCAGGGAGGTATTCCGGCAGATGACGAAGATGACCCCGACGGAATACCGGAATCTGACATTTGAAAGTGAGACGCTGGGAACGTCCGTCCGCGACGTGACGCTGTGATATACGCGGCAGGATTGTTTTCCGATCAATCCCTTTCCGGTCAGAAATCCCCATCACACCTGATATTTCGCGGATATTCTGATAAATCCACCGAAAATCAATAATTCCCCTTGACAAACTATATGTTTGGTGGTAAAATATACACGCTGTCGTCAGGACGCGAGCGTCCTGTTTATCGCGGATTGAAAGGTTGCAAGCTGAGTAGAGGAAGCAAAACGCTTCTTGTCAGTCGGTTCGACTCCGACACAACTGCCATTCCTGTGATTTGACGAGGTTCTTTTCCTTTTGTCGATAAGTCAGAAGCACCGTGTATAATTTTACGGGCAGCAGTGTATTTTGTGGCACGAAAAATACAAAGAATCGGATACGATCGGTTTTTTGTCATATGATGATCCGCGTCGTGTCCGGCGCGGATTTTTGTTATGCCCAAAATGGGCGGAAAGGAAAGACAAATGAAAACACGTTTACGCATTTTGTCGATGCTTATGGCGGTCTTCCTTATTATCGGAGTTTTCCCGGTCACTGTGGCCGCGGATGAATCTACCGATAGTATCGGAAAAATACACGTCATCGTCGAAAACAACACGGCAAAAATTGATTCAGTCAATTTCGATAAGTTGAAATGGCTGGATGACGCCAAACCATGGTTTGGAACGCTGCTTGACGTAATGGTCGATCTTTATGAAGACGACACCGCTGTCAGCGTCGTAAACCGTGCCGTGACCGGAAAGGGCTATTCAATAAATGACAGCAATGGTTCCTATATATCCGAGATTGCCGGACTTAAGGCTGATGGCAGTGCCGGATGGATGGCAACCATCAACGACTGGTTCACAAATGAAATGCTGCAAAAATTCAAGCCTTCTGCTGAGGACAGCGATCTGATTATTTCTGATGGCGATGAAATAAGAATGGTCTACAGTCTTGTGGGTGGATCCGACGTCGGAAGCATCCCGAACGACACGACCAAGACCCTCGCGTCGGTTGATATCACCGGGGCGACGCTCGGCAAGACCTTCAGTCCGGGCGGACATGACTATGAGCTTGTAATCGGCGACGTCGACAGCGCGGACGTGACGCTCGTCCCGACCGCCTACAACAAGAACTTTCAGGTTCGCGTCTACAAGGGCGATTACAACCCAGATAAGGCGGGCTATAAGCGCGGACAGACGATAAGCGTGAAGCCGGATGATGTCATCACGGTCGTCGTCGGTCATCCCGACTGGCCTTCGATGAACAACGGCGCGTACGGCGGCGCGGAAAAGGTTGAGGCCGGAATCTACACCTTCAGGGCGGTAAAGACGGCCGGAACCCCGGAGGTTTCGTTTGATTCCTTCTTCATCACGGCTCTTGACGGCGTGGCGACGGTCACGAACGATCCGACATATCCGTGGGAGTACGACAAGAGCGAGGACGCGCTCGTCTCGACAAACGCAGGGAAAAGCAAAACCGACGCCGGGATCACCTTCAAGTTCACTGCTCCCGCGAAGCTCAGCTTCAAGTACAAGGCTTCGAGCGAGACGAGGTACGATTACCTCAAAATCTCTAAAAACGAAACCGTGCTGAACGGCGATTACTCGGTCAAGGCCGATTTCAGCGGCGAAATGACCGAATACAAGGAGTATTCGATAGAGGCTGACACCGGAGACGTGATCGTCCTCGCGTACTCAAAGGACACAAGCGGCGACAAAAACTCCGACTGCGTATGGCTGAAGAACTTCACCGTCTCGCTTCCGAACACGCTGACTCTCCACTCGAACGACGAGAAGAACGAGACCTTCGTTCAGGGAATCTTCGGAACCGGAACGATACGCGAGAATCCCTTCGTCCGCGAAAAGCTCCGCTTTGACGGCTGGGCAGAGACTCCCGACGGGGAGATTGTACATAAGAGCGGCGACACGATCACGCTCACCGAAAATTACGAGCTCTGGGCGGTCTGGACTAAGCTCTGGTACCTGACCTTCCCGGATATGCCGAACGGCGCGAAGATTTCGGTCTCGAAGGACGGCACCGAAATCGCGCCTGAGTCTGATGGCAGATGGCTTCTCCCCGACGGCGAATACACGATGAAGGCGTCATGCTTCGGCTATCTCCCGTCCGAAAAGGCGATCACGATAAACGGAGCCGATCTCGTGTCTTACGAGACTCTGACTATCAGTGAACGCTTCACGCTTTCGTTTGACGTCACTCCCAAAAACGCTTCGGTCGAGGTGAAGAACTCCGACGGAACCGTCATGACGGCCAAAAACGGCGTTTACAGTCTCCCGGCCGGAGAATATTCATACATTGTCAAGGCGTCGGGCTACAAGGCCGCGAAGGGAAATGTCACGATCTCGAAGAACGAGACGGTGACGATTGAACTCGTAACGACCCGCGTCTGGGACGGCGAAACCCTGACCGAACCCGCGATTGTCGACGGAATCTATCAGATTTCAAACGGCGCGGAGCTTGAATGGTTCGCAAAGCAGGTAAACGACGGAAATTCCGCGCTTAACGCGATACTCGTCGGCGACATTGAGCTTGGCGACGAAGACACCGTGCGTAATCACACTCCGATCGGAAACTCGAAGAATAACGCTTATACCGGACACTTCAACGGCGCGGGATATTCGATAACCTGTCTCCACGCGGCCGGAACCGAGTATGTCGGACTCTTCGGCTATGTCGGAGAGGGCGCGGTCATTGAGCGCGTGATTCTCGAAAACGCCGACGTTTCGGGTAAATCGAATGTCGGCGGCATCGCCGGATACAGCGAGGGCGAAATCATCGCCTGCGCGGTTTCAGGAGCGGTGACGCAGAACGCGGTATATTCAAGCGGCGCGGTCGGCGGAATCGTCGGACAGAACAAAGGAACGATATCTTATTCGAAAAACTCCGCTTCCATAATCCGCGGAAATAACAGCAACAGCAGTGGTTATCTCGGCGGCATCGCAGGATACAACTATTCCGGAACTATCGAGAGCTGCTATAACATCGGCGAGATTTCCGAGGCAAACTACGCCGGCGGAATCGCCGGAAGAAATACCGGAGCTATCACGAACTCATTCAGCACCGGAAAGCTTGGCGGCACGTCTTACGGCAACAGCGCCGTAATCGGATATAACGGCTACGGAAGCAGTTCCAAGGTGGAAAACTGCTACTATTCCGACTCCTGCGGCGTTTCCGACTCCAAGGCGGAAAAGAAGACCGCCGACGAGATGAAGACTCTCGCGTCTCTGCTCGGCGGCGCGTTCACCGACTCGGCTGAGCATCCGATCCTCAAGTGGGAGGACCCGAACTCCTCGTACACGATAAAGATAACCGTCTCGCCCGAAAACGCTGACGTCGTTCTCAAAAAGAACGACGGGACGATCACCGGAACGTCCGAAAACGGCGTCTACACCTTCAGCGTCAAGGCAGGGGAATATGAGTATTCCGTCTCCTGCGGCGATGAGGATTACGCTCCCCAGAGCGGAAAGCTGAGCATCGGATATTCTGACGTCTCGGTCGAAGTTAAGCTCGTCATCAATCGCTACGACGTAAGTTTCACGCTTGACCCGACTGACGCGGAGCTTGTCGTGAAGAAGGGCGACGAGGTCGTTTCTCCCGAAAAGGGCGTCTACAAGCTCCCGAACGGAGAATATTCCTACACCGTCACGGCCTTCGGATACGAGACCGCGAACGGCAGTTTCACGGTTGATCACGCGGATCTTCCGTTAAATGTCACCCTCACGAAGAAGTCGGGCGGAAACGTGACCTTCGCGATCACCTCCGACAACGGTTTCGCGAACGGAAACCCGACGATCACGGTAACTCACACCGGGAGCGGAAAGGAATTCAGCTTCACGAACAATGAGGCGAAGTTCCTGCCCGACGGAGATTACACCTACACAGTCAAGGCTCCGACGCTCGGAAAGCTCGCCGGAAGCTTCAAGGTGAACGGCGCGGCTCAGACCATAAACGGCGAAATGTTCTACTCGGACACATGGGATGGTGTGACCGTGGTCGAGCCGAAGCTCGTCAATGACATCTATCAGATCTCGAACGGCTACGAACTCGCGTGGTACCGCGATTATGTGAACTCTAAGACCTCGGGAAGCGATTTCTACAGTGTCAAGGGCGCGATCCTCACGGCTGATATCAACCTTGGCGAAAACAACTGGGTTCCGATTTTCAAATATGTCAAGCCGTCGGGCTCATATTCGTCGATTACGTCGGCTTCAAGCGGATACGTTGCGACCTTTGACGGAAATGGTCATAAAATCAGCGGACTGAACGTCAATATGAGCGATCAGGGCGCGGGACTCTTCGGAATCGTTTACACAAAGGGCGTGGTTAAAAACCTCACGGTCGAAGGAAATGTCGTCGGAAGTCAGTACGCGGCGGGTATCGTCGCGGCACTCAACGGCGGAACCGTCGAAAACTGCGTCAATAACGCGACGGTCACCGGAAGCGGCAAGACAAACGCCTTCCTCGGCGGAGTTGTCGGCGTCATGGGCAACTCCAAGGCGGCTTCCTCAACCGTCTCGGACTGCGTCAACAACGGCATCTTAAACGGCGGTGAAAACAGCTATGTCGGCGGCATTATCGGCAACGCGTCTTATGGTATAATTGTTGAAAACTGTGTCAATAACGGAAGCGTCAACGGAAGCGCGTCGGTCGGCGGAATCTACGGAAACGGCGCGGTTTCGATCATCGGCTGCGTCAATAAGGGAACTATCACCGCGACCGGAAACTCGGTCGGTGGAATCGCCGGATTCCTCGGCAAGGATTCTTCTGTAAGCTGGTCTTACAACACCGGAAATGTCTCGGGCGGCGGTTCAAAGGAAGGCGTCGGCGGAATCGTCGGACAGCTTCACTCGGCCTACGGCGCGGCGGTCGACTCGGTTCTCAACACCGGAAGCGTCAGCGCGACCGGATCCTTCTACGGTTCGGTTGTCGGCGCGAAGGGCGACGACACAAGCTGTGTGACGAACGCGTACTATCTCGCGTCCGGAATTCAGGCTATAGGCTCGAAGGCGGCTGAGGATGAGAATCCGACCGCTGTCACCGCGGCCGAGCTCAAGTCTCCGCTTCTCGCCGCGAAGCTCGGCGGATTCTTCGCCTATAAGGATGGCGCGGAAGCTCCGGTTCTCGATTTTGAGGACGCGGACGCGAAGTATGTCACGGCGTTTGACGTGACTCCCGAAGGCGCGTCGGTAGTAGTGAAGAAGGACGGCACGGCTGTCGCTCCTCATTCGGATAAGATTTATTTCCTCGAAGACGGCGATTATTCATACGAGATCTCGCTTTCAAAGTACAACACCGTCACCGGGGAACTCACGGTCGCGTCGATGAGCCAGTGCGTTTTCGTCGCGCTCGAAAAGGAGACCTTCGCGGTGAACTTCACCGTCGAACCCTCTGACGCGAAGATCACGATCACTCAGAACGGCGTACTTGTTTCGGATTCCGCTCCGTTCAGACTCCCGAACGGAAGCTATGACTACAAAATTGAAAAGTTCGGATACTTAACGGCAACCGGAAGCTTCACCGTCGAGGACGCCGGAGTGAATATCCCTGAAATCTCGCTCGTGAAGCTCGACTCGCGCACGATAACCTTCGCTCCGGATCTCGGAGAGTCGGAGGCTGAGTATGAGATCACGGTTAAGTCGGGCGAAACTATCGTCGCGACGACAAGCGGCGACCCGGTAACGCTCCCTGACGGAGATTACACATTTGTCTGCGTCGCGCCCGGATTCTTCGATTACAAGGGCGGCTTCAGCGTAAAAGGCGAGAACCTCACGATAAACTTCGAAATGCCGCTCCGCACCACATGGGACGGAACGACAAAGACCAAGCCGAAGCTCGTCGACGGCGTGTACAGAATCGGCTCCGCCGAGGAGCTCGCGTGGTTCGCGGACTTCGTGAACGCCGGAAACACGGCGGTGAACGCGATTCTCCTCGCGGACATCCACATAAACGACGAGTTCACGTCGAACACATGGACTGAGATCGGAGGCTACAGCAATCAGTACAACGGAACCTTTGACGGAAACGGACACACTGTTTACGACCTTGACAAGCCGCTCTTCGGCTTAAACGCCAAGGACAGCCTTGTGAAGAACCTCACCGTCACCGGAACCTACAACGAAACTGATATTAACACAAGCAACGCGGGCGGAATCTGCCGCACGTCGTATGGCGGATTTGAGAACTGTGTGAATAAATGCGACGTCTCGATAAAGCGCATGAGAGTCGGCGGAATCGTCGGTATACTCTACAAGGGCGGATATATCAGAAACTGCGCGAACTACGGTGAGATCACCACGTCGATCGCGGGAGAGTCAAACTCGGCTAAGTACGCCGAGATCGCTTATCTCGGCGGAATCGTCGGATACGCGTATGGCGAAGTCTCGGGATGCGCCAACTACGGAAAGGTTTCCGCCACCGGAGAGAACTACGGCGGCATAGGCGGTATAGCGGGCGTTTCGGATTCTACGATCACGAACTCCTACAATAACGGCACAGTCAGCGGCCTCAAGCGCGTCGGCGGAATCGTCGGCATTCAGAACGCTGTCGGCTCCTCGACCTCGAACTGCTACAATGTCGGAACAGTAATCTGCACCAACACCAAGGACACAAGCGGGAAGCCCTTCTGCGGCGCGATCGCTGGAAGCATCGCCAACGACAAGAGCGCGACGATCGGCAGCGTCAGCGACTGCTGGTATCTTGAAAACAGCTTCTACCAGAAGCGCGCCGGAACCATCCATAACGGCGGCGTCGGCTACGGAACCGACAATACGGTCAGCATGACCTCCGGCGAGATGAAGACGGACCTCTTCGTGGTCACCCTCGGAGACGCCTTCAACACGGCTGACGAAGGCCAGAACGACGGATATCCCGTTCTCAAATGGCAGGGCGGACATGAGCCGAACGTCGCGCAGGATGAGCTTGACGTCGTTTCGGATCTCGCGGGCCTCACTGTCACCCCGACCGAAATCAGAAGCGCGATCACGCTTGAGCTCGCTCTGACCGGGGAAAAGGGGTCGTCGATCGTCTGGTCGTCCGACAACACGGCGGTCGTAGCTAATAACGGCGTCGTTACCCTCCCCTCGACCGGAAGCAGTGTCGTAACCCTCACCGCGTCCGCGACAAAGGGCGAATACACCAAGACAAAGACCTTCAAGGTAACCGTCTACTCGCTTGCGTCGACCTCGACGACCGAGCTTTCGGATCTCTTAAAGTCAATTCAGGGTCAGGTCATCGCCGAGTACGGAAAAGACACGACTCTTCTTGACGCGCTGAAGCGCAGAATCACCGCTAAGCTCGGAAGCTACACGACGATCACCTCGGCCGACGACATAACCTATTCGATCACAAGCACCGGAACGCCTTCCGAAGGCTGCGGAGTTTCGGCTGACGGAACGATTCAGTATTACTACATCGATCCCGCGGCCACGTTCAGCAGATTCGGATATTCTAAAGACGTCACGGTTAAGCTCAGCCTGAACGGCGCGGAGCGGGAACACACATTCCGTCTCTTCATCCCGTGGGACAGAGCGAAGGTAATCGCCGCGATGACTCCCGCGCTTGAAACTCTGACCTTCGACGCGATAAAGGGCGAAAACACCTCGGCTGACGACGTGAAGACCGCGCTCTCGCTCCCGTATAATCCCGACGGATACAGCTGGATCATAAACGAGTGGTCGAGCGATCACGACGAGATCATTTCGGTAGTGCAGAACGGCACCGAATATATAACGACGGTCACTCTGCCGCAGAACGACACCACGGTAAATCTCAAGGTTACGCTCAATTTCAACAAATCAACCGAAAAAGAGCCGCCGATAACCCTCGAAAAGACGTTTACCTTCACGGCCAAGGGCGAGTCCGGCTCACGCGCCGAGCAGATGCGGAGAGCACTCGACGCCTACACGCTCGATAAACTGAAGGACTTCGACACGAAGGAGCCGATCGACCCGAACGCGGTTACGAACGACATTCAGCTTCCGCGTCCCGATGACCTCGGAGTCGGCGGCGGAGAATATCTCGTCGAGGCCTCGATCACCGGAAACTCGAAGGTGAACGGCTTCAACCTCATGGTCGCGCGTCCGCTTCCCGGCGGGGCTGACACCGAGGCTGTGCTCACGGTAAAGATCACGCACAAAAAGTCCGGCGATTTCGTCACAAAGACGGTCGGAACGATAAAGATCAAGGCTCTGACCGAAAACGAGATCAACTCCGAGATTTCGCTGATGGCCGACGCCAAGGCGCGTTTCTTCGACGCGATAAAGGGCGAGAACAAGCGTCCCGACTACATCTCGAAGAATCTCCACGCTTTCCGTGAGATAACCCGCGGCGAGAACGGAGAACTCATTTACATCTACAATTTTAACGACACCACAGGAAATGGCGTTAAGCCCGACGACTGCCCGGGCTATGACCCGATGGCCTTCCCGTACAGAACCTTCATGTCCTCCGACAATTCGGTAATCACGCATGAAAATCTGCTCGTCTCCCGCGCTGGTACCCGTAAGACCGTTACGGTCACGGCATGGCTTTCCAGCGAGAAGTTCGCGCGCTACGCTGAGCTTTATCCGGACGATGAGAGATTCGCGGGACTTTCGAAGCAGGTCGTTACGGCCGAACTTACGGTCATCGCGTCCGATGAGTCCGAGACCGACTGGCGCGATATCTATGACTCGGCTCTTGATTACATCGAGTCGAACGTCACGCCTTCCCCGGCAAGCATTTCGGGCGAGTGGGCGGTTCTCGCGCTCGCGCGTTCGGGCGTTGAGAACAAGGCATGGTATCTCTCGTATGTGAACTCGCTGAAATCGAAGCTCGCGTCGGGCGAAATCACCGCCGTCAATGACGCTACCCGCGCCGCTATCGCGCTGACCGCGCTCGGCGAGGACGCCTCGGACTTTGAGGGCTGCAACCTCTTTGACCGGATTCTCGCGAAGAACGGCGATAAGTATCTCACCGAAAAGAGCGGAAACACCGCGCTCGCCTTCGCGCTGATCGCGCTTGACACTAAACCCTATGAGGGCGATAGTTATGACGCCGCGCGGAACGAGATAATCTCGCTTCTTCTCGCAAATCAGCTTGACTCCGGCGCCTGGTACATAAACGACGAGAACCCCGACGAAAATGTCGACGCCACCGCGATGGTCATAACCTCGCTCGCGAAGTATCGTGACAGAACCAACGTGAAGACCGCGGTCGACAACGCGCTCGGCTGGCTCGCCTCGAAGTATGACAACGGCTTCGGAACCACCGAGTCGGACGCGCAGCTTCTCGTCGCGCTGACCGCGCTCGGAATCGATCCGGAAAATGACGCGAGATTCGGCGGACTCATCGCTTCGCTCATCTCGAACGCCATGACCTCGGGCGGATTCAGACACGACAGATGGACTTCCGGCGTGAACGAAATGTCGACCGAACAGGCCGCTTACGCGCTCGCCGCTTATTCGAGATTCCTTAACAATAAAAACCGTCTCTACGACATGAGCGACGCCGAGCTTATGTTCCCGTCGTCGAAGGTTCAGACGATAATTGATCTCATTAAGGATCTTACCGTTACAGACTGCTCGCGCGCGACCTCACGTCAGATAAACGCGATAAAGGAGCTTTACGACGCGCTCTCGGTCGGCGAAAAGTCTAAGGTCACGAACTATTCCGACTTCCTAGCGAAGAGCGAAACATTCGATAAGCTTCTCTCCGGGCACAAGGCTTCGCTCACGAGAAAGCTCAACGAGGCGTTTGAAAAGCTTGACTCGGGCGATTATTCGTCGTCCTTCTGGAACGAGCTTGAAAGAGCGTTCAGAAACGGACTCTACGAGATCGACTCCGCGACCTGCTCTGAGGACGCCGATGCCGCCGCGAACAAGGCAATAGCCGCGCTGAACGCGAAGGAATCGACGCTGATTTCGGTCGATTTCAGCCTCATCGGCGATTATCTCCACGGCGATGACGGACATGATTCATATGTCACATGGATTCCGGGAACGAGCTATCTCGTTCAGTCGGGTTCGACCGTGTATGATCTCTTTGTCCGCGCGCTTTCCGACTACGGAATGGATTCCGAGGGCGCGTCTGGCGGATATGTCTCGGCGATAAAGGCTCCCGCGGAATTTGGCGGCTTCTGGCTCGGCGAGTTTGACAACGGCTCGGGTTCGGGCTGGGTTTATTCGGTAAACGGAAGCTACCCCGAGGTCGCACTCACTGACTACACGCTTTCGGACGGCGATTCGGTCGTCTGGAGCTATATCGACAACTACAAGGATATCTTCCCGGATTATGGCGGAGATGACGATGACGGCAATGACCCTTCAAAGGACGACGACAAGCCGGCCGATCCTGAAGTAAAGCTTCCGTTCACCGACATTGACGGCCACTGGAGCTATGACAACATCGCGAAGATGTATGAGCTCGGACTCATGAACGGCGTTGGCGGAACTCTCTTCGCGCCCGATATGCCGCTGACCCGCGCTATGTTCGTGACGATCCTCTGGCGTCTTGACGGCGGAAAGTCGGACGAAAAGGTTCCGTTCACCGACGTTGAGGACGGCACATGGTACTCCGAGGCGGTCGCCTGGGGATACGCGAACGGCATAGTGAACGGCACGAGTGAAACGACCTTCTCGCCTGACGACGCGATCAGCCGCGAACAGCTCGCGGTGATGCTGATCCGCTACGCGGAGTTCAGAAAGCTCACGCTTTCCGATGGCACCGATCTCACGAAATTCACCGATTCCGGCGAAATCAGCTCGTGGGCTTCCGACGCGCTCAGTCTGGCGGTCGGAAACGGCATCATGAACGGACGCTCCGATAAGGTCCTCGACCCGCTCGGAAAGGCTTCCAGAGCCGAGTGCGCCGCGATGGTGGTGAGATTCTTAAACCTCATCGAAGCCGGAAACTGAGAATAAAAAATCACAGCAAACCGCAGAAATCAGGGGCTGCCGCGTAAGCGGCAGCCCCCTTTGGCTATGTAGTGATATTTCTCAGATCGTATTCAGCCTCAGCTTGTCGGCGATCAGCGCGATGAACTCGGAGTTGGTCGGCTTTCCGCGCTGACGGCTTATCGTGTAGCCGAAGAGCGAGTTCAGCGTCTCAACATCGCCTCTGTCCCACGCGACCTCGATCGCGTGGCGGATCGCACGCTCAACTCTTGAAGTCGACGTACCGAATTCCTTCGCGACGCTCGGATAGAGCGACTTCGTGACGAAGTTGATGATCTCGGGATTCTTCACCGCCATGCTTATGGCACAGCGGAGATAGGCGTAGCCCTTGATGTGCGCCGGAATCCCGATCATGTGAAGCGCGTCGGAGATACGTATCTCAAGCGGCTTCGTCGGCTTCGGCTCGCTCTTTGGCACGGTCGGCTTCTCGTCGGTTATCGTGAAGACCTTCTTCCAGAATTCACCCGCCGAGTAGGGTCTTGTCAGCGTCGAAACAGAGGGTGACTTCCCGATTTCATTCAGCAGTGATTCCTGCCCCTCGTCGCCGATGACAATGAAGCTTATCGGCTTTTTGCCCGTCTTCTCAACCCGGTTCTGATCGAGGAAGAGAAGCTGAACTCCTTCGCGTCCGCTGAAGGCCGTGTCGCAGATGATCAGGTCGCATAGCTCATCCTCGATGAACCTCGCCGCCTTGCCGAAGCTCTCTGCCTCGGTGATGTTGCTGAATCCGACGTCGCAGAGCCTACGCGCGATCTCGGCTCCGTCCTTCTCGGACTCGATACATAACAGAATTCGTGTTTTCGTATTCATGATCTTTCTCCTTATTTGTTTTTCATAATATCTCGCTGGCTTATTTCCTTTCCCGCCTTGCGTGTATATATTATACCATATTTTACCAGTTTATGCAAGTACTAACTCAAATACTAACTCAAACCAAATTTCGGAAAATATTGACGCACATTGCCCAATACAATGTCGAAAACGCGTAATACACTCCGACCGTATTTATCTTGATCGCGCGGATCGCCGATAAATTTTCGTGGAAAATCCGTGATAGCAGAAAAAATAATTGAAATTTGAAAAAATCGGTGAAAAAACTTCCTGAATCTACGATCCGGAGAGTCGACGTCGGTCATCCTATGAGGAATCGGTTGACAAAACCTCACGGATATGGTATAATAACATAAAAACTTCAGGAGGACACGCGATATTTGATGAGAAATTATGGAAAGTGCTTTGCCGAAAATCTGCGCTGGCAGAGGCAGAAGCTAGGACTCACTCAGCGTCAGCTCGCGGACGCGGTCGGATTCTCCGAAAAGACGGTCAGCAAGTGGGAGCGCGAGGCCAGTATTCCCGATATTTCCACGCTTTTCCGGCTCTGTGAGCTGCTTCATATGAGCTTTGAACGGCTCTTTTCGGACGACGACGAGATCTGTTTCCTCGGCATCGACGGGGGAGGGACAAAGACCGAACTCGCGCTCGCCGACAGAGAGGGTAAAATCCTCACCTCAATAAGAGTTGACTGCTGTAATCCGATCGATATAGGAATCGACTCCGCCGAGGAGATTCTCCGTCCGGCGATCGAAAAGATCTGCGAGGGACGCCGGATGGCGTCGATTGTCGCCTTCGCCGGAATCGCGGGCGGAATCTCGGCCGATATGCGCCCGAAGCTCACAGGATTTTTCGCGGATTTCGGATTCCGCGCGTTTGAGGTTGACAGCGACAACATGAATATTCTCGCGGCCGGACTCGGCGACGGGGACGGAATCACGCTGATTCTCGGCACCGGAATCTGCTCGTATTCGAAGTTCGAAGGGAAGATCGAACGTGTTGCCGGGTGGGGCTATCTCATCGACGACGGCGGAAGCGCGTATAATATCGGCCGCGACGGACTTGCCGCCGTCTTCCGCGCACTCGACGGCTCGGGTGAGAAAACGCTTCTGACAGACGAAGCTGAAAGAATTTTCCCCGACGGAAATCAGCGTCTGCTCGGACGCATATATAATGAAAGAAAAAAGCTCGTCGCGTCCTTCGCGCCGTCGGTCTTCCGCGCGGCGGCAGAACATGACAGCGTCGCTGAGGCGATTCTCCGCTCGAACATGGCCTTCGCGGCAAAGGTGATCGAAACCTCGGGAAAAAGGTTTCCGGACGGCGCGAGGATTCCGGTGATCCTCGCCGGAGGACTTACCAACGAGGAACTGACGCCCGGTTATCTCAAAGCCGCGCTAGGGGATTCCGGACGATATGATCTGCGGATTCTCGACCGCGCCCCGGTGAACGGAGCGGTGACGCTGGCGATGAAGATTTTTGAAAAGGAGAACGGAAAATGACGAACGAAACCGAAACCACCGAGTCGAGAAATCCCCGCACGCTCGGAATCGACAGGGCGTCGACCCAAGAGATGCTTCAGATGATTCAGCGCGAAAATCTCCGCGCCGCCGAGGCGGTCGGAGAGGCGATTCCAGGGATCACGCGCGCTGTCGACAGCATCGCCGCGGGAATGGCGGAGGGCGGACGGCTCATCTACATCGGCGCGGGAAGCTCGGGGCGGCTCGGAATCCTTGACGCGGCCGAATGTCCGCCGACCTATGGCGTTGACAGCTCGCTTGTGTCGGGGATAATCGCCGGGGGGAACGAATGTATGTTCCGCGCGTCGGAGGGAGCGGAGGACAGCGGAGAGGCCGGAAGACGCGATATTCTCGCGAAGAATCTGAATCCACATGATCATGTCGTCGGAATCTCGGCGGCGGGGAACGCGATGTATGTCGTCTCCGCACTGAGGGCGGCAAAGGAGGCCGGATGCGTCACTATCGGGCTGACCTCAAATCCCGGAAGTCTCATAGCGAAGGAATCCGACATCCCGATTGTCGTTCTGACCGGAGCCGAGGCGATTACCGGGTCGACGCGGATGAAGGCCGGGACGGTGCAGAAAATGGTGCTGAATATGCTTTCGACCGCCGTGATGATAAAGGCCGGACACGTGTATTCGAATCTGATGATAAACCTTAAGCCCTCGAACGTAAAGCTCCGCCGCCGGGTGATCTCGATCGTCCGCGAAATTCTGGAGTGCGGAGAGGACGAGGCGGTGAAGCTTCTTGCAGCGAACGACTGGAACATACGAAAAGCCGTGAAATCGGCCGGAAAGGAGTAAAAAATGGAGCTTGTACGCCTTAAGAAGACCGACTACGACGAGTGGCTCGCACTCGAAAACGATGTCTTCAGCCGTCACAACGGGAGTCCTATGAACTTTGAAAGGTCGCTTCCGAAGATGTGCGTCCGCGACGACGAGCATATGGGAAAGCATTTCGGAATCCGCGAGGACGGACGACTCCGCGCGGTCGTCGGAATCTATCCGCTTCCGGTCGTGATCGCGGGAGAGAAACTGCTCTTTTCAACCGTCGGAAACGTCGCGACAAGCCCCGATTACGAGGGGCGCGGATTCATGCGGAGACTAATGACCGCCGCGATGGACGAACTCACACTAATCGGAGCCGACGCGTCAAGACTCGGCGGACTGCGGCAGAGATACAACAATTACGGCTACGACAAATGCGGAAGTCTTTACCAGTTCACGCTGAGCGGGCGGAACGTCGACAAATGCCTTCCGGACTTTGAGAGCGATCAGACCTTTGAGAAAATTCCGCCGGACGACTTTGAGACGCTTATCGAAGCGAACCGGATCCAACGTATGTGCGGCATGGCGGCGATAAGAAGCGAAGAGAACGGCTGCTATGACGTCTATTCCTCGATGACCGCGTGGAAGAATGTACCGTTTGCCGCGAGAAGAGCCGATGGACGGATCGTTGGATATCTGAGCGTTTCGGAGGATTTGGGACGGATTGCCGAGAGCTTCGCGGAAAACGATGATGTACTCTTTGAGATGATCGTGAAGTGGCAGAGAGAGTCGGAAAAGCAGCTCTCATTCGGACTCGCGCCGTGGCAGGCCGGAGCCGTGAGAAAATTCTCGGCGATCTGCGAGAATATGTCGGTGTCGACTCCGAGCAGCTTCAAAATCATTAACCACGAAAGAGTCGCGTCCGCGCTGATGAAGCTTAAGGCCGGGTATTCGGAGCTTCCGGACGGCGAATTTGTTCTCGGGATTAAGGACTACGGAAATCTCAGATTCCATTCCTCGGGCGGCGAATATGGCTGTGAACTCTGCGAAAAATCCCCGGATCTCACACTCGACCGGCTCTCGGCTGCGAGATTTCTCTATGGTCCGCTCCCGCCGTCTATGACGGCCGACGTCAGAAACGCGTTCCTCGAATCGCTTTTACCGCTTCCTCTGTCTTGGAATCCTCAGGACAGGGTCTGAAAAGACATTACCGCTCCGGCGATCTCTACCGGACGGACAGATTTAATTTATATATTTATGGAAAGGATGGCAAACAATGAAAAGATCACTCATCGCACTTCTCACTTTATCGCTTCTCCTCGCCACCGCCTGCGGGCAGACCTCGGAAGGACAGACCGTGTCCACCGATTCCGGAAACACGACCGACACCACAGAGGAGGTCTCAACCGAACTCGCGCCGAAAACTCCCGACCTGAACCTCGACGGCAGGGATTTCACAATCTACGAATGGCGGTTCCATAATGAGTTCGACATCTTCGAGCAGACCGGAGATCTCCTTGAAGACGCGGTTTACCGAAGAAATATCGCGATCGAGAACAAGTACAACTGCAAGCTCGGCGTCGTCTGGTCGGACGGCGGACCGAAGGACTGGAGTTCGTGGTTCGGAACACTTGAGAGCAGCATTCTCGCTGGCGACGACTCGTTCCAGCTCGTCGGCGGATATTCCTACCGACTGATGCCGCTCGCGCTGAACGGAAATTATCTCGATTGGAACACCCTTCCGCACATCGACCTCGATATGCCGTGGTGGCAGAACACGATGGACGAAACCGCTTCGATCGGCGGCGCGACCTATACTATGAAGGGCTCGCTCGCGACTTCGCATATCGACGTGACCTACGCGATTCTCTTCAACAAGGATCTCTGCCGCGACTACGGAGTCGATGATCTCTACGATCTGGTCGACCGCGGCGAATGGACGTTTGACAAGCTCCGCGAGTATTCCGCGCTCTGCCACGCCGACCTCAACGGCGACGGAAATATGACCGAGGTCGACCGATATGGCTATCTCACCGGAAAAAATATGTATGTTGACGTCTGGAACGACAGCTTTGACATTCAGTTCACGCGCTATGAGAACGGAAAGCCCGTGATCCTCCCACTCTCTGACAAGCTCAAAAACGTCACGGATACGCTCTACGACTTCTTCTTCGACTCGGGCGACGCGTATTATTTCATGGACGACATATCATTGGCGAATGAGGCCTTCAAGAACGGTCAGGGAATGTTCGTTATGTCCGAGATCGGGCAGATGGCGAAGCTCCGTGACATGGAATCCGACTTCGGCATAATCCCGACCCCGAAATACGACGCGGCGCAGGAAAGCTACGTCACCTACAACGCCCTCGGAAACTCGACCGGATTTGTAATCCCGATCACGGCCGACCCGGAGATTTCCGCGGTGATTTCGGATCAGCTGGCCTATGAGGGCTGGCGGGATATCGTCCCGGTCTACTATGACATCGCTCTCAAATCGAAGTACGGAAGAGACGAACGCTCGGCCGATATGCTTGATCTGATCATGTCGAACATCCGCTGTGAGTTTACGCAGGTATATTCCTACGCGTTCGGCGATCAGGAAGCCCCGTCGATGATGCTCCGTCAGGTTATCAAAAAGAAAAGCACCGATATCGCCTCGATGTACGCCGAAAGACAGACAAAATGGAACAACACGCTAGAATCGCTTATAAACACACTGAGTTAATATGAAAATAAGGGAAATTGAGATAAGAAACGATAATAACTTCCCTGAACTTTACATAAACGGGGAAAACGTCCCGCCCTTCATCTACGGTCTGAGCGACATTCCGGCCTCGAAGACGAACACGCTCTACGCGCAGAAGAATATCGCGCTCTTCGGAAAATCGGGGATAAATCTCGTAAATATCGACACCGCGATAAATCTCTGCTGGAACAAGGTTGACGAACCCGATTTCACTCCGATACGCGAGGAGATCGCCGGGGCGTTGCAGGCGAACCCAGACGCGGGAATCTTCATAAGACTCCACATGAACCCGCCATACTGGTGGCTCCGCGACAATCCCGACGAGCAGATCATCTACCGGACTAAGGACGGCGATCTTGCCGGAATCGACAACGGCCCGGGCTGGCGGCTGATCGCGCATGATCACGATCATCATCTCCGCGCGAGCATCGCTTCGGAAAAGTGGCTTCGCGAGGCCGGGGAGATTCTCGGAAGACTCTGTCATGAGCTTGACGGCACGGTCGAGGGCGACGCGATCGCGGGAATTCAGCTGGCGTACGGAGTGAACGGTGAGTGGCACAACTTCGGCTGTGACGTCGGAAAGCCGATGAGAGCGCGCTTTTTGAGGTATCTCCGCGAAAAATACAGAACGTCTGAAAAGCTCAGAGAGTCCTACGGCGGCGAAAATCTCACCTTTGAGAGCGTTCCGTTTGTACCCGAGGACGACCCGGGGGAGGAGTACGGTAAATTCCTCGTCTCAAAGAAGGACAGAGCGGTCGTCGACTCAAGATATACGCATCAGCTGACCGTCGTCGAGGCGATAAAGTACTTCGGAAGGATAATCAAGGAATCCTTCGGGCGAAAGATTCTCACGGGCGCGTTCTACGGCTACACGCTTTTCACCTCCTGCTTTGCCACCGGAGGACACCTTCTGACCGAGGAATTCTTTAAGAAAAACGGCGACGCGAGCGATATAGATTATATCTGCGGACCCGCTCCGTATTCGGCGAACCGGCTTCCCGACGGCGCGACGCTCTCACGCGCGATTCTGGAGTCTTGCAGGCTTAACGGGACTCTCTGGCTCACTGAGATGGATCAGCGTCCATACGGCGAGGAGTGCGGTCACGGTCACCCGGCGTCGGCCGACGAGCTTCCGAAGAACGTGCGGAAATTCTTCACGTCAGACACGCCGGAAAAGCTTTACGGCGAGCTTCTTCACGCCTCGATCGCGCAGATGCGGAGGAATATCCTGAGTCCGCTCTTCGCGGGACACGGCGCGTGGTATTATGATCACCGGATGATTCGGGTCAGAATCGAGACGGGCGAGCCGAAGAATGTCTCGTTCCGCGACATCTTCCTCAAAACCGGATGGTGGGAGCGCGGCGAGCTTCAGGACGAGATAAAGAAGCTGAACGATTTCCGCCGTCACTGCTTTGACGGCGGCTACAGACCCCGCGCCGATGTACTCGTCGTGATAACGAACAAGAACGCCTTTGCCGCGGGAAGATATTCATTCTACGCCGACATTTTCATAAGCATTCTCGCGGGATGCGGCGCGGTGTATGACTGCGTTTACATCGAGGATATTGACAAATGCGACGCCGCGAGATATAAATGCGTCTTCTTTGTGAATGTGCTGCGGATCGACGACGAAACCCTTGAGATCATAAGATCGCGGTTTGCAAGCGCGATTGTCGTCCATTTCGGCGAGAACGGAATCGTCCGGGGCGATAGCGCGGGAGTCGGGAATATCGAGGAGCTTTTCGGAGCGCGTCTTGCGGCGGTAGATCCGGGACTCGCGATGGAATATAACGGCCGCGAGTTCCGCGGCGATGGCGGGGCGTGGGCGATCGAAGACAGTGACGCCGAACCGATTGCTCTTTACAAAAACGGTCAGACCGCGATCGGTGCGCGGGGGAATCTGATCTTCTCGTCCCGGATAATCTATGAAAAGGACATAATCACCGACATTATAAAAAAGAGCGGCGCGCGGATTTATTCCGACGACTGCGTCTGCGCCTTCGCGGCCGGGAAATACGCTGCGGTGTATTTCGCCACGGGCGGGGAGCATACTGTCCGGCTTGACTGTAGGGAAATCAGTGTCGTTACCGAACCCTGTACGACGCTCGTCTATGACAGCGAAAGCGGCGAGAGGGTTATGTAACACGCGCCCGGAACCGAAAAATATACAGTATTCAACGAGGAGGTGCGAAGCGCGGCTTCAGCCGCGCTTCGCGTGTCTTTGCTTGCCGCGGCGGCCATAACAGGCATTTCCATCTTCCAAAAACTATTAGCCACGTTCCCATACATTCCCCCTATACCCGGACTGCCTTCATGGCGGTTCTTTTATTTTCCACTCTGTACACATTATTTTGTGTCGGCATTCATTTTGGTATTTACATTTCGTGAATAATGTGATAAAATATAATAGAATATGTAAACAGGGGGGGCTAAAATGACATATGACGAAGAATGCTTTCCGGAATTTCTGACGGCTCTGCTCGCGGACAGAGGAATTTCGGTAAGCGGACTTGCGCGGATTCTTGATTATAAGAGTAAGACTACTCTTGTCCGCGCACTCGGTGATACCGCCGGAACCCGCTCGATTGAAAGAATATCAGATGACCTTGTAAAATCCCCGAAGCTCGCCCTTTCTGACAGCGAAAAGGAAAGATGTGAGTCCGCGGCCTGCCGTACAATAAAGGGCTGCGACAAATATCTGGCTGAACAGAAAATGCTTGATTTGCTGAAGCCTGATGCTGCTGTAAATTTCTCCTTCAGACTCCTTGACGCGACAGGCGATTTTATCAGTGAGTCAGATGCCTTGGAGTTTATTGACGATCCGAATAAAATTGTAAAGCGGATTCTCATTGTTGGTTGCTGCTTTGATCCGGTAATCCGGCTCGCTGAAAAGGCTCTCAGACAAAATCACGGCCTTTCGATAAGGCATTATATCCCTTCACCGGACGGTGAGTCGGAACTTGCCGCGCGTATCCGTACCGTCTTCCCGGTAATTTATAATAACAATTATCATGCCTGTTTCTATGACCGGAGTACCGGAGCGGCTGAAAATGATCTGATCTTCATTGAGACTTCCGATACCCGGAATTCGGTGCGCGAATATCAGCTGACCTTCGATTCCACGGATTCAGGTATCCTTACCCACACGGCAAAGGGAACCTTCGACCACATGGCAAAAAGATTTGAGAATGCTGCAAATCTCTGTCATCCTCTGAAAAGCGAGTTCCCGGTTATCGCGACGGCGGCGGATTATCTCGGATACACAGAGAGTGCGTATAAGCTCGAACAGGGTTCGGATATCTACGCGTTTTTACCCGATATCTGCGTGAGTTTGGTCGAGCGCGATATAGTCTACGCCGCGTTTGTCGACGGCCTGCGCGAGAAAAAGATTCTCCTTCCGAGTATAAAAGAATTTATTCTGGATCTTTCGGCAATCCACGAGAAACGATTCAGGAATATTTTCTCCAAAAAGCGCGTGACGCATATGATCTTCTCGGAAAAAGATATGCGCGCCTTCACGATGACCGGACGGCAGAAGAATCATATCTTCGCGATGCGTCCGTTCACCGTCAGTGAGCGGATCAGTATTTTCAAAAATTTCATAGACCAGTGTGTTAATAATCCGTTCGTCAATTTTTATATCCTGAAGGACGACTCGGAATATCTCAGTACCGAAGTGATCTGCTACGGCGACCGCGGCGTGTATTTTGTAAAGACGGCATCGGACTATGATCTCTCTGGCGGACACAGCGAGTTTCTTATCACCGATCAGGGCTTTTCGCGGCTTTACAAACTTTTTTATCTTAATGAACTGCTTAAAAAGCACACACGCCCGATCGAGGACTCGATAAAGCTTTTTAAGGAGCTTATCATGATACTTGAAGACATGAAATAATAATAAGGAGGATTTTCAAAATGTTCTGTAAAAAATGCGGCAAAACCATTTCCGAAAAGGAAGAAATCTGCCCGAAGTGTGGCGCGAAGACGACCGACGAGGTGACAAAGGAGGATGTCGCGCGTGCAAAGGCAAATGTCGACGCCGCGGCGAAGGAGCTTGGAGACGAGCTTAAAAGAAGGATCGGTAAGAAAGGCCTTTTTGCGGTCGGAGCGGTAATTCTGGCGGTGATTCTCATTCTTGGGGTGATTCTTTTTTCCACTTCTTGCGGAATGAGTGATACTGCTATGTGCGTTGTGGCGTCGGAGGGAAAGCTTAAGCTCCTAAAGGATATCGGTAAAAACAAGACGCTGGAGATCTGCTCTGTGAGCGGAGATGTGGATTCGGGGCTTGCCATGTTCACGCCTGATCACAAGTACATATGTTTCTTTAGTGGACTAAATAGTGATCTCACCGGAACGCTTTGCCGCACTGAGGTCTCAAAGCTGAAAAACGGCTCGGACAAGAACCGCGAAGTCGTTGAGGTCGTCGAAGAAAAAGTCATTTCGTATCAGTGCCAGCTCTTTGACGACGGTACGATTCTATATAAGAACGCTTATAAGGCACTCTCGTACTATGACGGCGAGAAGTCAGTGACACTTTCAGGGAATGTCGACACTTTCGCTGCCAATGAATCAAAGCGGGTTATAATTTTCCGCTGGGATGGCAGCTCGTATACGATTCTTTCGGGATCCGCTGACGGATCGGATGAAATGAAGACGCTCGCGGATGAGGTTATTGAGGTTGTCGATTCTTCGGACCCTGAGAATATTCTCTTTACTAAGTGGGCGGATGATGGCGCGAACTCAGATATGAGTCTTTACCGCGTCGGTGTGAGCGGCGGCGAGGTCGGAAAGCTCGGCGACAACGCTTCAGTTTTCGGGGTTTCGTCTGACGGAACGGTCTATTTCTCGAATAAATGCGAGGAAATGGTGAAGTTCGGCGACTATGTGGATGATCCGTATCTCGACGCCGACTCAAAGGCTAAAAGACCCGATCGTGACGACTATACATATCCGACCTATTCGTTCTTCAGTATCAATGAGAGATGGCCGTCGGAGGGGGACAAGGATCTTTACATTTCCCTCACCGCCCCGGTCTCTATGCTCCCGACAAACCCCGACACGAACCGGAATTATTCGATAAAGGAATACTGCGAGGGAAAGACCACATTTGAAAACGATTATCAGAAGGCTCTCAATGACTTCTACCAGAAGTACAAGGCGACCGGGGAGGCCGAGGAATTCTTCTCCGTGACCGACGAGATCAGGGCAGAGCTGAAGCATATAATGAATCCGTCAGGCGGAGAAATCGCGAAGGGCGAGGAAACCCAGTGGCTGCGCTTCTGCTACTACAGAATGGCAGGAAGCCGTAAGGTCGATTATGACGCCTACAACGCCGCGCTCATCGCGTGGGACGAGGTGAAAACCCGCGAAAGTCTGAGAATCAGCGTTAGTTCCGGCAGATTCGACTGCCCGGTGAGCGAACTCTATTCCTGCAAAAACGGAAGAGTCGAGAGTCTCGGCCTGAGATTCACCGACTCGGCGGCCGTGATGGGCGGAAGGATTATCAAAACGCTCGACCAGCTTGAAAACAGCGAAAAACGATTCGACCTTAATGAGGTTTCGCTCGACGTGGCGCGCAAGTTCTTCTTCATTGACAGATCAGAGACAAACTCGATTCTCTTTACTGAAAACGGTCAGATTCTCCGGCTCTCCGAGAGCGCGGCAAAGCAGTTTGGCGAGGCCTGCGACAATTATATAGTTTCATTCGGAATTTCGGGCGGCAGCGTCTATCTCAGCGACATGAGTGGCGATTTCTACACCGGAAAGGTCAGAGGAAGCGTCATTGAGAGTCTGAACCTCATGACCGATAATGGGATTATGATCGATGCCGACGATACGACGATCTGGTACGCGGATAACGTTCGCGATGACGGAGAAACTATTTACGCGGATATCTGTTCGTATAAGGACGACCGTCGCGCTTCGCTCGCTGGGGACGTTATCCTCGGACAGACCGATATCTACGACGACGGAATCATCGTCGCGGTGACTGGTGACGGGCTGAAGATATTCGAAAACGGCAAGAGCCGTGAGATCGCGAAAGACGTCGGAAAGTATTCCCGCGTCGACGAAAACACGCTCCTGTATATCTCTGACGGAAATCTTTACAGCTGTGACATGAAGAGCGGAAAAAGTCGGCTCCTCTGCGAAAACGCGGATAAATTCTGGCCGGAAAACCGTGTTGATTCACACTTCTATCTCACACTGCGCTGAAAGAAAAATAAACGCAAGCCCCCGCGGGAATTTCCCGCGGGGCTTTGTGCCTCATAGTTCTATGAATCTGTGATTAACCGCCGAGTCGCGCGCCGCGAGACATAACCGCGCGCTTTCAATCCCCTCGGCGAGCGTGGCTTCCGACTTTGAGCGGCCGCGGACGACATTCGCGAAGTTTTCGATGAGCTTTGAGTCGCCGCCGCTGTGATTTCCGGTATCGGTGACCTTTATCGTCTCGACCTTGTCCTCGAAATGATGGAAGAGCTTTATCTCCGACGTTTTGAAATCAAACTCCAGCGTGCCCTTGTAGCCGATGAGACGCGCGCCGCGGCGTCCGGCCTTCTTGCGGACGATGAAATCCTGCGAGTAGACGGCGTGGAGTCCCGACTCAAATTCTAAGATCGCGCTTCCGCTGTCCTGATTTCCGGTGTCGACCGCGAAGGCGCAGAACTCACCGTTTTCCGGCTCGCCCGCCTTTCTGAGATTTTCGGGGCTCTCGGGGCATTCGGCCGCCTTCGGACAGTCGGCACATTTCTGCCCGGCCGGCATATTCCCGGTGAAGACTCTTTTCGACTCCGCCGCGCAGATCCGGATCGGCTTCTCGCCCTCAAGCAGACTCAGGATGTAGTCAAAATCGTGCGTCGACTTCTGTAGAAAGAGTCCGCCGGTCTCGTGATCGTCGCGGTACCATTTCTTGTAGTATCCGCGGCCGTAGTAGACGTTGTTCCACGCCTGAATATGCTCGATCCGGCCGATTGTGTCCTCATTGAGAAGCTCTTTCACCCTCGCGACTATCGAGGTCAGCCTCAGCGGAAACGACACGACGATCCTGTCCGACATCGGGAGAAGGGTCTTAAGCTCTTCGAGCTGTTCATGACTTACGCTGACCGGCTTTTCGAGGAAGATCGGGACATTCTTCTTCGCGGCGAGAAGTGCCATAGGCGTGTGAAGCGAACAGCGCGTGCCGATCATGACGCCGTCAAGGGTTTCAGAGCCGAGCATTGATTCCGCGTCGCCGTAGAGTGTCGGCGAGTATCCGCGTTTTTCGAACTTCGCGGTCATTCCCGTTATGTCGGGGTCGGCGACGGCGGCGATCTCAAGATCCTTTTCGGCTTCGATAAGCGGCAGAAGCGAGGTCATACGTCCTCCGCAGCCGATGATTCCTATTCTGTACATTCCTTTATCCTTCGATTGATTTCCTCCCTCAGGACGAACATCGCGTTGCCTTCGGGGATTGTGTGATTGTCGAGCTTTCCGAGATGATTTTCGCAGACTTCAAGCGTCTTTCCGCGTCCGATATGGCTTTCGAGCAGCCGCAGAGCGCGAAGATCGTCAAACGCCTCGGCCATGTGAACCTCGCGCAGGGAGGGGGTCGCGCCGTCCTTTTCGGGATAGCAGAGATACGAGCAGCCCGGCAGAAGCTTGTAGCCGTCCGGGTTGACGCGCGGGTCAAACCAGCCCTCGCTCATGCGGTCGTAGTAGAAGTTGTAGCCCCATTGCAGGAATCCGGTCGCCCTGTAGCGGAACATCTGCGCGCCAAGAACCCGGGTACGCGCCGGGGTGTTCGTGACAAGACGGTTCGAGCAGTTTTTCGCGTAGGTTCCGCAGGTGTAGTAGAGCCAGAGATTATCGCACTCGCCGTCAAACTCGTCGGCCTTGGCGATGAAGGCGACCGGGGTTTTGACAAGTCCGGTCCTTGAGAAGCTGACGTCCGAGAGCGCGTCGATCTGGTCAAAGCCGTCGATGAGATCCGCGATCGTGTCGTGAGCCCTTCTGTAGCCCTCAAGCTGCTTTTCGGTCGGCTCGTCCGAGATGTGGAAGATGATCCGGTCGTCGGAATAGCCCTCCGAGCGGACAAAGGCGATGAAGCTTTCAAGATAGCTCCGGATGAAGCTCCGGTATTCCCCGCCCGCGGCGTCGGTGTCCCAGCCGAAGAGGAGATTTCCGTCTTTGTCGTAGATACACGGCGCGTGAGCCGCTCCCCACTGCGAGAAAAGGTGGCAGTGCTCGAAGTATCTGATCCCGTTATCCGACGCGATCCGCATGAATTTTGAAAGCTCCGTGAAGTCGAAGCTCCATCCTGAGCCGTTTTTTCCGATGCCGACGAGCTGAACGTTTCGTCTGGCGTGACCGATCGGGGTGTCGAGCGCGGGCGTGAAGGCGGGGAGGAGAAGCGTGTTCATCCGGTGCGCCGCCGCGTTCTTTATGAAGCTTATGAAGTAACGGTAGAACTCGTCCGAATACGGCTCGACGTTGTAGAAGTCGCAGAGCGAGTCGACGTGGAACCAGTTCGTGTACTTTTCAGTCTGCTCCGGGAGGGACGCGCCGATGATTCCGAGCCGCAGCGACGCCTTTCCGATGACCGACAGATCCGACAGCGCGCGGAGAGTACAGTTTATCTCATATACGCCGGGAGCCATTTCCGCGGAATCCGGGTTTACCGTCACAAGGACGGTCTGGGCGATACGGTCGCTCGCGTTAAGGAGATATTTCACGTCCTTTTCGTAGTGAAGGCCGCCTTTTTCGATGATTTCGGGTCTCGCCGGACGCTCTTCGAGGAGATCGGGGTAAAGTCCCGGCGCGTCAGAGACGTATCCGCGCTCGTCATAGTCGTTTGCCGCGTAGGAGACCGGGACGAAGTCGATCCGCCATTCCTTCACCGGGAGCGGGGAATCTATGTCGAGCGTCACGGGCTGACGGATTTCTGACTCTGACTTATATACGAGCTGGAACGAAAACGGCTCGTTTCTGAGCGTCGACGCGGAATTTATCCCGTATTCCGAAAAATCGGTGTCGGTCGGGAGGACTTTTTTCTGTGTGGTGATCAGTTTCAGCATTCTGAATCCTTTCGTGTGTAAACAAGCTTTCCGGCGCGGAAGACGGCTTTTGTCGAGTAATCGCGGTCAAGGATCGTGAGATCGGCGCGGAGTCCCTTCTTTATCTCGCCGCGGTCGGAGAGGCCGAGGATTTTCGCCGGGGTCTTTGACATCATCTCAGAGACTTTTCCGAGCGGGAGGCGGTATTTTCCGCACAGAGCCCTCACCATCGTGTCGCCCACGGCCAGACTCCCGGCAAAGCTTGAACGGTCGGGGAGCTTCGCCACGCCGCCCTCGATGATCACACGGTTTCCGGGGAGCTTCGCGCCGAGATAGCTTTCGGTGACCTCGTCGTCATCGGCGAGGTTTGACTTTCCGGTTCCGGCGGCGCGCATGGCGTCCGAGACGATCGCGATTTTCCCGGCCGACTTGCATTTTTCGGTCAGAATCAGACTTTCGCGGCAGACGTGATGACCGTCGCCGATCAGCTCGACAAAGAGAGAATCGTTTATCAGCGCCTCCTCGATGAGTCCGCCCACGACGAAGCTTTTGTCCTTGTGCCGCCCGGGAGTCGAGCAGAAGAGATGCGTGACCGACGAAAATCCCGATTCCACCGCTTCTCTGGCGAGCTTCGCGTCGCAGTCACTGTGGCCGATCGAGAAGCTGACTTTGCGTCCGGCAAGCCTTCCGGCGAGCTTCAGGACGCCCGGAATCTCAGGCGCGGCGGTGATTCTCGCGATGACGTCGGAGTGACCTTCGAGAGCCTCCGCCATTTCGCGGGTCGGTTCTACAATATACGAAAGATTCTGCGCGCCGCACATTTTCTTCGAGAGGAAGGGGCCTTCGAGGTGGACTCCGGCAAAGCTTTCGTTGGACACGCTTTCGCAGTATCCGAGGAATTTCAGCGTCGAGTCGAAATCGCAGGCGCAGAGAGTCGGGCAGAGCGTCGCGACGCCGTGCGAGAGATGGGTTCCGAGGATTTTCTCAAAGCTCTCGTCAGTGCCGTCGATGAAGTCATATCCACCGCCGCCGTGCGCGTGAAGCTCGATGAAGGCCGGGAGAACGAAGTCGTCGGAGAAGTTGTAAAGCTCGGCTCCGGTCGGAATTTTTTCCGCGTTTTCGTCGGCGATTTTCCCGTTTTCGATGAGGACGATCCGGTCTTTTCCCTTTACCGCGGTCATTTGTTGTAGATTCTGATCTCGGGCACGGGCGAGGTCAGCGCGACTCTCGCGGCGTAGAGGACGGCGTCCGGGTGGCGGTTGAAGAGCGAGCAGGGAACCGAGGCCGTTTCGCCGCCGTGGAGGATCTTCCGGAGCGCGCCGGCGTTCCAGTCGCGCGGCATACACATTCTGACTCTCTTCGCGCCGTACATCTCTTTCATTCCGACCGTGATACAGTATTTCGGGATTCCGTCAAGATCGCCCCCGCAGTTCATGTAGGCGTTGATCGTCTTGGTCTCGCGCGAGATCTTAAGAACTCTGGTCGGGCGGTCGAGGAATTCGTCGGGGGAGCAGATTTCACCGGGTTCCGGCGGCTCGTTGAAGGCGAAATGTCCGTTGATTCCGACTCCGCCCCACGCCATGTCGAGCTTTCCGGCCTTCTTTATGAGTTCGGCGACGCGGTATTCCTCGCCGGGGATCGGGAAGTAACGGTTTTCGGGCAGGACGTTCAGCTCGTCGTCGATCCGCGAGTAGAAGATCCGATCCATTCCGCCGCGGAAGGAGAGCGGGTCGGCCTTGTCGATGTAGGTGTGTTCGTCGGTGAGATACTCGTCCATGTTGATGAAGGTGCAGCGTCTGAGGCTGACGCGGTATTTGTTCACAAGATAGACTATCCGGCTGTAGGGGCCGAGCGGACCGTAGGGGACGACCATGATCGTGACCTCGTTCTTATCGTTGTTTTCCTTTATGACTTCGAGAACCTCGATGGCCATACGCCAGTAGAGATCGTGTTCGGTGTCGCAGACGGCGAGCTTGATTCCGCTGCCTTGTCCGAGTTCGTTTTCGGGGATGAGATTTATGTTCATGATGAGTTTCCTTTCCGCCATGGCGGCGTTGATTTCACATCTATTATACCAGTTACGGCGCGAAAAGTAAATGGACGGCGACGCTGAAAATTAGCACAAAACCGCCGCTTGACAAATCCTTTGATCTGTGGTATAATCTTCTCATGAAAGGAATGATTCTGATGATTGATTACAGCGAAACCGGGATCTCCTCGGAGAAAACCTCGGACGACTATCTCGCGCTCAACAGCTGCGGGATTGAATATCTCTCGGAGCGCGACCGGGGAAGCATGAGAAGATCCGGACGGGTCGACTACCATATTCTGTATATCGAGCGCGGAATCTGCCGGCTCCAGACTCACGATAATCCGTGTCCGGGCGGAAACTCCGAGCCGGAGATCACCGAGGTCGGCGCGGGAGGGATCATAATGTTCCGTCCGGGTGAGCCGCAGATCTATTCGTTTCTCGCGAAGGACGACTCGGTGTCGCATTACATACACTTCACGGGACGCGGGGCGGGCGAGCTTTTACGTAAGCTCGGGATTTACGAAATCAGGGCCTTCGACATGGGCGAGAGCCCGCGCTACAAGGAGATTTCGGCTGAGATGACGCGCGAGTACACGATGAAGAAGCCGTTTTACGAGACCTTCTGCGTTTCGAAGCTCACCGGGCTTTTAGGGATAATCGCGCGGAAATATTCGCTCAGGCATAACCGCGTCGGACACGCCGGCGAGAGCCGGATAAACGCCGCCTGCCGCAAAATCTACGAGAATCTCGCGTCTCCTCCGACAACTGACGAACTCGCGTCGGAGGCCTGCCTTTCGGTCAGCCGGTTTACGCATCTCTTCCGCGAGGCGACCGGGCGGCCGGTGGGGGATTTCATCCTCTCGATGCGGATCGAGCGGGCGAAGGAGCTTCTGGCGTCCGAGCTTCCGGTCGGCGAGGTGGCGCGGATGGTCGGGTTTGAGGATCAGAACTACTTCTCGCGCGTCTTCAGGGCAAAGGTCGGGGTCCCGCCGCGGACCTTCCGAAAAATCGAACTCGGGGACGGCTTCTGACCACGAAAAAAATATTTTTCGCGCTCTTGTCAAAATATTTGTAACCTTTCGGACAAAACGGACACTTATAAATAGACGCACGGGTGAGATATGCCGTGCGAATCGGAATCTGTGAAAGGCTTGGTCTTCATAATGGCTAAAAATAAGAATTACCCTCTCTATGAGGTTTCCCCGCTTACCGACTTCAAGGATATGCTTCGTCAGGCCGTCGAGAATGACGGCGAAAAGATCGCGTTCCGTTACTACCGCGACTACATGGCAAAGGATGTCCGCGACGTCACCTACAACGAATTCAAGCGTGAGACCGAGGAACTCGGAACCGGACTCGCGTCAATCGGAGTCACGGCCGATCACGTCGCGATGATCAGCGAAAACCGCTATGAGTGGATCCTCACCTACTTAACTGTCCTCAATTCCGAGGGAGTTTACATCCCGGTCGACAAGGAGCTTCCGATCGCCGAGATCATCAACATTCTGGCTCACAGCGACACGAAGGTCGTCTTCTTCTCAAAGCACTACGAGCAGAAGCTCCGCGAGAGTGCCGGAAGCCTTCCGTGGATAAAGTATTTCGTCGGAATCGACCTAGCTCCCGAGGATTCGGACGACCGCTTCGTCTCGATGGGCGCGCTGATGATGCGGGGCAGAGAACTACTCGACGCCGGAGACACCACCTATCTCGATCTCCAGCCGAAGGACGAGGAACTCAAGATGCTCGTCTACACCTCCGGAACCACCGGAACGTCAAAGGGCGTCATGCTCTCGCTCCACAACCTCGTGTCGAGCGTCTACTACGGACGTCAGGTCTCGACC
>CAKSVM010000018.1 GCA_934503195.1 uncultured Eubacteriales bacterium | reverse complement strand
TCGTAACTGAGCTTGGAGACGAGCTTCTCCCAGTCGGGGTCGTCGTAATCCTTCCCCGTCATGTCTGCCAGGACCACGTTGCTCTTCGTCTGCCCGAACTCGTGCCTAGCAACGGAGCCGGAGTCGCCCGACCCCGCCTTATACGTGAAGGGCCTGGCCAGATCCGCCATTTCGTCGGTATACCTGATATGAGTGGCGGCCTTAGGCAGCGTTGTCTCCCAATCGGAGCGAGAGAGCCAGACAACGGAGTTGTTTGCCTTGGTCATGGGATTCTTGTTCGGATCGACCGAGTCAAAGAGGTTCGTCACAGCGGAACCCGTCACGGACGTCGAGAAGGTCTGGGCGTCAAAGTCAGGATTCGACCAGACCCACAGGCAGTCCTGAGTACCATCGGCAGTCATGCCGTCGGCGACCGTCTTGCCCTTGGCGGAAAGGATGTTGTTCACGGCATCGTGCGAGGAGCCGGCAACAGTGAAGTAGTAGTCACCGTCATCGAGAATGTAGGTCTTGGCGTTGTTGGCGTCGTAGGAGGCGAGCTCGCGCTTGAAGACCTTGATGGAGAGCTGCTCAGAAGCCCCAGGCGCAAGCTCGGAGGTCTTCTCGTAGCCCTTGAGCTCGACGGCGGCCTTCTCCACACCCAGCCACAATCCCCAAAGCTGCCGCCACGGCAGCTTTTTTTCGTCCCGGAAAAGAATTTTTCAAAAAGGTATTGACTCTCCCCATAGGGGAGGGTGTATAATAGAACTGTCAGCATAACCCAATCCGTAAAGGAGGTCAGCCATGCTCCGCATCGGAGAATTCTCAAAGCTCTCAAAAACCACAATAAAAGCCCTCAGATACTATGATAAGGTCGGACTCCTCAAACCCGCTTTCGTCGACAGTGCCACATCTTACCGCTATTACTCCGATGATCAGCTCGAGACAATGCGTGAAATACTCGCCTATAAGGCCGCCGGAATGCAGAACGACGACATAGCCTCGATTTTCGCCGGAAACAACGCCGCCGAGGCTCTCTCGGCAAGACGTGAACAGCTCACTCAGGCGATCGGCGAAATGACTCGACAGATAAGCGAGATCGATCATATGCTCGGCAGGACAGGAACGCAGGAATACTCCGCGACGGTCAAGGATATCCCAGCCTGCGTCGTCTATTACTGCCGTGGGTATATCGCGACCGTCTCGGATATCCGTTCATTTGTCCGCGCCTGCGCGGCTGAGCTTAAACGCACAAATCCCGATGTCAGATACTCGACTCCCGATTACTGCTGCGTAATCTATCCCGAGAGCGGCTACCGTGAGACGAATATCTTCATCGAGTACGCGCAGTCGACCGACCGGATCGGCATTGATACGCCGACACTCAAATTCAAGACGCTGGAGGCGATCCGCGCGGTCAGCGTCGAACACCGCGGCTGCTATGAAACTCTGCGCGACGCCTATCTCTACGCTGTGAAATGGGCCTCCGACAACAGCTACGAACTCGACGGCGAGCCGCGTGAACGCTACATCGACGGCGCGTGGAACCGTGACGACGAGTCCGACTGGCTCACCGAGGTTCAGCTTCCGGTCAAGGTGAAGGAGGACGGCGCAAAATGATGTATCTCCTGCTCCTCTTCTCGATAATCCTCGGCGTCTGCAAGAGCGGTATCTACAACCGCTACGCCAAGGCCGACAAGCCCGACACCGCCGGAATCTTCACCTTCAACGCGATATCCTACGGAACCGCGGCGGTCGTCACTCTCTTTTTCGGAATCGGTAAGAATCTCTCGCTCACAACCCTCATCTGCGCCGCGGCGTACGCACTTGCCGTCTTCTCGCTTCAGGCTCTTTCCGTGGCGGCGATGAC
Organism: uncultured Eubacteriales bacterium; assembly: GCA_934503195.1. Lineage (GTDB taxonomy): Bacteria > Bacillota > Clostridia > Oscillospirales > CAG-272 > Flemingiibacterium. The sequence continues at coordinate 41,168 of CAKSVM010000018.1, read as the reverse complement.
GATCGGTCCGATGTCGCTCACCTCGCTTTTCGTCCTCTACGGAATGATAATCCCCTCGCTCGCCGGACCGATCTTCTGGAAGGAACCCTTCGGGATCTTTCAGGTTGTCGGAATGCTCGTGATGCTCGCCTCGATCTGGCTTCTGCGCGACAAGAATGAGTCCGGGACGGCGGCCGGGAAAAGATGGACGCTGATGGTCTTCATCTGCTTCCTGCTCTCGGGAACCGCCGGGGTCGTCGAGAAGGTTCATCAGACGTCCGAGTCAAAGGACGAGCGGATAATGTTCCTCTTCATCGCCTGCGGCTTCATGTTCGCGCTTTCGCTCGCCGGACGCGCGGCTCTGCGCGGACGCGGGGAGAAGATTCCATATAAACGCGTGACTCTGCTCGGCACGGCCTCCGGCGCGATAATCAGCGTGTATTCGCAGATAAACTTAACGCTTGCCGGATCGCTCGACAGCCTTATCTACTATCCGGTCGCCAACGGCGGCGCGCTGCTTCTGACGGTGCTGATCTCGGCCGTAGTCTTCCGCGAAAAGCTCTCGGGGAAGCGGCTTGTCGGATTCTTTGCCGGACTCATATCCATAATCCTGCTCAGCATACCGGTCTGACAGGCAAAATATCAAAATTTGGAGGAAAGATCATGAAAAGACAACAGCTCATCGCGCTCATACTCCTTGCCGGGATGATATCCGGTGCTTTCTCCTGCGGCGGGGAAACAAATCCCGTCGAAACCTCCGGCGAACCCGGGACGACCGAATCCACTTCCGCTGCCGAATCAACTTCCTACCTCGACTCACTGCCGAAGAAGGATCTCTCGGACTACACCTTCCGCGTTATCGGACAAAGCACCTCAGAGAGACAGAATTTCTACACCGAGGAAAAGGACGGCGACGTAATCAACGACGCGATTCATAAGCGCGACAATCTGGTTTCGGAAAGACTCGGCGTGGCGTTTGACTTCATAACGTTTCTTGACCGCATGGAGGTCGCCACGAACGTCCGCAACACGGTTCTGGCCGACGAACCGGCATATGACATGGCGATCACGGCGATGTCGGCCGGAATCAACACGATGATCTCGGCCGGAGTGCTGTACGATCTCGGCGACATTCCCTATCTCACGCTTGACGGCGGACTCTGGGACAAATCGATCCACGACAACATGACCTTTGACGGAAAGCAGTATTTCACGACCGGAGTCATCTCGTCGCAGTTCATTCAGTCCCCGGTCGCCTGCCTCTTCAACAAGAAGCTGACCGATGAATACAATATCGGCGACGTCTACCAGACGGTTCTCGACGGAAAATGGACAATCGACCTCCTCTCGAAGATCATGAAGGACACCTCGCACGATCTCGACGGAAACGGAACAATGGACGTGAACGACTTCTACGGCTTCGCGCTCGACGGCGTTTTCGGCAACGTACTCTACGCATCGGCCGGATACAATCCGATAACCGTAACGGACGGAAAATTCTCGGTCAATCTCGCCGACAGTCAGATGATGACGATAGTCGACAAATGCGCCGGAATCTTCGGCGACCCGGATGTAACCTACCACAACACAAAATCCGACGGTTCGTCACTGCTCGTCTTCCGCGAGGGAAGAAGCCTGTTCGTCACCTGCGATATGCTCGACGTGCAGAAATTCCGCGACATGAAGGACGATTTCGGAATAATCCCGACGCCGAAATTCGACGAGTCGCAGGAACACTATATAACGACCTGCACGACATGGCTTCCGACCGGAGTCGCCGTGCCGAAGAACTGCGAGAATGTCGACAAAATCGGACTCGTGATGGAGACGATGGCGGCAGTCTCGGAGGAAATTCTGGTTCCCGCGGTCTATGAGGTGACGCTGAACGGAAAGGTTTCGCGCGACGACACCTCGTCGATAATGCTCGACCTGATTTTCGAAAGCCCGTCGTATGACTTCATCACGGCCTTCGACTTCGGCGGAAGCGGAAGCGAACTCCGAAAAGCCGTTCTCGGCTGGAGCGACAACTGGTCGTCGACATGGGCGGGAATGAAAAACACTGTCGAGAACGAGATAAACTCGATAGCCGAAAAGACCGAATGAGGTGAAATGAAATGTGCGAAGAAACAAAATTATACGGTGACGGCGTCCACGACGACACGGCCGCCTTGCAGGCACTCCTCGACAAAGCCGGAGAGGTGCGGATCCCGGACGGAAGATATCTCGTCTCGCGTCCGCTGATAATCCATGACAACACGCATCTTATCGCGGCGCGGAACGCCATATTCCGGCTCGCCGACCACGCGAACTGCTCGATCCTTGACAACGACGGACTTTATGAGCGGAAAACCAACCGGAATATCACAATCGAGGGCGGCATATGGGACGGCAACAACTCGGCGCAGGAGCGCGAGTGGATCCCGGTCGAGGATCTCCCCTGCGACTACGACAAGTATATCTCGAACTCGCTTATAGTTCTGATGATCCGGCTCGTTCACACCGAGCGTCTTGTCGTGAAAAACGTGATCTTCAAGAATCCGACATCGTACGGAATCCACATAGCCGACGCGAAATATTTCACGGTCGAGAACGTGTATTTCGACTACGATCTCTCGAAGCCGAACATGGACGGCGTGCATATTCAGGGTCCGGCGCGCTTCGGAGTGATCCGGAACATCATGGGCGACTGCAACGACGACCACGTCGCGCTCTGCGCCAACGGAACGACGAGAAGCGAAATCACGCGCGGCGACATCGAGGATATAGATATCGACGGCGTCTACTGTGAGAACGGATATACCGGAATCCGCCTGCTCTCGCGCGGCGACGCGGTGAGGAACATACGGGTGCGGAACGTCCACGGCTCGTTCAGGCTCTTCGCGGTGTCGTTCACGCATCACTACCCGCTTCACGACGACAAGCCGGTTCTGCTTGAGAACATCCACCTTTCGGATCTTTACGTCTCAAAGAGCACCGGATACATCCCGCGGGGTCAGGAGCCGGCGGTGATAAGCAATTCGCTTGTCTGGTTCGAGGCGGGGACGAACTCACAGAATGTCATCATCGAGCGGCTGACGCGGCACGAAAAGAATCCCGACACAAAGGCTCCGGCGATAAGGATAAGCCGCGGCGCGAATGTCGAGGGGCTCAGAATCACTGATATCCGTCAGAGCTTCGCCGGGGAGGTCATGCCCGCGATTGACAACGAGGCCGGAGCCGATATAGAGCTTCACGGCGTCAACTGAATAAATGTGTCCGGAACTGTCAGATCTGACGGTTCCGGACATTTTTTAGAATTTCCGAAAAAAATCCCGAAAAATTCGCGATTACCTATTGCAAACCGCGTGAAAGTGTGCTATAATATGACTAGGAAAACAATACAGTCATATTTTCACAGGAGCATTCATGGCATTTTCAGAAGAAGAAAGCATACGAATACGAAAAGCACTGATCGCCGAGGCGCGAAGCCGCGCGGTGACGGTCGGAACGCGCAAAACCTCGGTCGAGGAACTCACCGACGCGGTCGGGATCTCAAAAGGCTCTTTCTATAAATTTTTCGACTCGAAGGAACTTCTGTTCTTCACCGTGCTGGAGGAAATCCATACCGACCTCTACGACGTGGCGAAAAGCACATTGTCGAGTCTCGCAACGCTGAGCGCGGCCGAACGGACGACCCGAACTCTCTTAGCCGTCTGCCACAGCCTCTCAGACACAGGTGCGATGCGGTTCATCGAGTCGGACGCTGAATATATCCTGCGCCGGATTCCGGAAAAGGTCACGGCCGAGCATTATCACGATGACGAAACCCATATCCGAGAGCTGCTGAAGGAAGGAAATCTCTCTCCCAAGGGCGGCGCGAAGCTTGCCGCCGCGACGGTGCGCGGACTTATCCTCACCGTCTCGCATCAGAATGAGATCGGCGAAAAATACCCCGATGTCCTGCGGATCCTGATCCACGGCGCGATGAGCGAGCTTTTCCCGGAATAAAAACGAACCACAGGCCGCCATGTCTGTGGCTTTGATAAAAGCATTGGTTAGCTAAAACTAACCTAGTAAATTCTAACATCAGGAGGAAAACAATGGACCGGAAAGACACAATTAAAAACGCCTACCGCCTGACCGGAAAGGGCGGCTTCTACGACGGTATGATCACCTGCTCACCCCCGTCCGGGAAAGCGGTCTGCCGGATCATCTGGGATATGAACAAAAAGGAGTGCGACGAATATCTCTCAGACGCGCTCTCGGGAATTCCCGACGACTTTGACGGAAAACTGCTTGAAGTCCCGGTCGGAACCGGAGTGTTGACAATGCCGCTCTATAAGACTCTCCCCAAGGCCGAAATCACCTGCCTTGACTACTCGCCGGATATGATGGGGCAGGCAAAGGAAAAAGCCGCGCGAATGGGAATCGAAAACGTGAAGTTCGTCCAAGGCGACGTCGGCGCGCTTAAATACGCCGACAGCAGCTTTGATATCGTCCTCTCGCTCAACGGCTTCCACGCCTTCCCCGACAAGGAGTCCGCGTACAGCGAGACCTTCCGGGTTCTGAAGCCCGGAGGGACATTCTGCGGCTGCTTCTATGTGGCCGGAGAATGCAAAAGAACCGACTTCTTCATAAAACACGCCTATGAACCAGCGAAATTCTTCACCCCGCCATATGAAACGACCGGGAGCCTCAGAGCGCGGCTTGAAAAAATGTATGAAACCGTAAGCGTCGGAAATCTCAGGGGCATCGCGTGGTTTGTCTGCCGCAAAGCGGGAAAAACGGAGGAAACAGTATGACAGATCTTAAACTTTACCGGAAATTCTGCCTTCTCGGTACGCTGGGAGCGTTACTCATGCTGGTCGGCGATCTCTGCCTCAGCGTAGTCCCGGCACATGAGGGCGACAGCGGTCTTTTCGCCCGTCAGGCGTATTTCGACGGACTTTACGGCGCAAACAGATTTCCTCTCCTGCTCGTGACCGGACTCTGCGGAATGGCGTTATGCTCCTTCGCCGTGCGGGCGATACATACGCAGATCCTGCCGGAATGCGGGAAAACCCGCGCCGCCATAAAGGTCAGCGGAATCATATACCTGACCTCAGCCGGGGTGATCCACTTCATGATCGGAAGCCTTGCCGACTGGATAAGCAGACTCACGCCGATCGTCGGCAAAGAGGAAGCACTTAATCTCGTCATGGAGCAATATAACCGCCTGATGCCCTGCTTCCCGCTCGCCTACGCCGGGATGATAGCCCTCATCCTCGTGAGTGCATTCGCTTCACTCACCAAGAGGACATTCCTGCCGAGGAAGCTCTTCGTTTTCCATATGCTCGTCTGGCAGCTCGTCTTCGTGATGATTCCCGACATAAGGCAGGCACTCGGCATGAAGATCTCAACGTGGGATTTCGTTCTCAGTCAGGGTTCGGGCAACGCGTCGCTCTTCATTTTCATGATATCAAACGCCATCTGGGCGTTCAGAACGGACAAAGCTCCGCGGAGGGAATAAGATTGAAAGCTGACGCTTTCAATCAGCATTTTGTGTCCCTATCGCGGTTGTAAAGCCGCGATTTGGCTGCGCCAACAGCACCCCAAAAAGCAAGAAAGGAAACTTTTGCTACGCAAAAGTCACGGTAATAAGAATGTCATTCTTCGAAAACACAAAAAAGCCGGAGGGAATCGGCGGCAGACTAATGGTCGCCGCGATGAACCTCGGACACAACAGCCTTTCCGACTGGGGACTCGGATTTCTCGAAGCTCCGGACGGCGTGAAAATCCTTGACTGCGGATGCGGCGGAGGCGCGAACATAAAGAAGCTCCTCGCGAAATATCCGTCAGCCAAGGTAAACGGCGTCGACTACTCGGAGGTCAGCGTCGAAAAGTCGCGGCGGCTCAACCGCGCGGGGATCGAAAACAACCGCTGCTCGGTGATATGCGCGAGCGTCGCGAAGCTCCCGTTTCCCGAAAACAGCTTTGACATCGTGACGGCGTTTGAGACGGTCTATTTCTGGCCGGGACTTGCGGAATGCTTCGGCGAGGTTTTCCGAGTGACAAAAAGCGGCGGAAAATTCCTCGTCTGCAACGAGTGCGACGGAAAAACCGACAAAAACGACAAGTGGACGAAAATAATCCCCGGAATGACAATTCACACCGCCGCCGGACTTGAAGCCGCGCTGGAACAGGCCGGATTCCGGAATATCACAACCCACGGGAACAATAAAGGCTGGCTCTGCGTGTCGGCTGAGAAATGAGGTAAAAATGTCAAGGAAAGCCACGGAATTTCAGAAAAAGGAAATGAGCCGTATGTATCGCGGCAAGGAGATCTTCAAGCCGCTGAACACCGGATGGATCGATGAAAACGTCGCCTGCGTGCGCGAATGGGTGGCGAACATCTTCTTCTACCGCAAGGGCGATACGACGATAATGATCGACGCGGGCTACAACTACGACCGCCTTGAGGAAAAGATGAGCTGGCTCGGAATCGACCCGAAGTCGATCCGCCATATTCTCATCACGCATCAGGACACCGACCACGTCGGCGCGGTCGAGGCCGACAGCCCCGGACTCTTCAAAAAGGCGAAGCTCTATATCGGCGAGACCGAAAATCGCTATCTCACCGGAGAGGTCCGCCGCAGGGTCATCTATCATCTCTATAAGCTTCCTCAGGTGACGATAGAAAACCATAAGCGGCTCGTAAAGGACGGCGAAACCCTCCGGATAGGCGATATCAAGATAAAATGCTTCCTCGTCCCGGGACACACATGGGGACACATAGTATACCTTGTCGACGACAAATATCTCTTCACGGGCGACACTCTCTGGTTCGGCGCGGACGGCGGATACAGCTTCATTTCCGCGCTCGCCGAGGACAATAAGCTCGCCGTGAAGTCGCTCGGAATCCTCGAGGCGAAGTTAAAGAAGCTCGGAATCAAGCCGCTCTTCATAACCGGACACACCGGATGGACCGACAACTTCGGGTTCGCCTTCGCTCACAAGGACAAGCTCTGCTCGCCATTCAGGAAGAGAGTTCACGACCCGGCCGCCCCCTACGACGCCTACGACGAATCCGACGACACGAAGGAAAATTCCGAAAATGGCTTCTTAAAAGGCGTCGGAAGATAAAACCCGCAAGGTAAAAAAGAAAGGAATGGTCAATCAATGAGCTTCACAGCGTCCGCGCTCCGCGCGTTATATAAGCTCTCGGGAGTAAAAAAGCTCTTCAGGCTCCCGGAGGACAGGCTCCTCGCCGAGATCGAAAAACAGAACCGGAACCGCGGAGTCTTTGCCCCGACCGATCACAAAGCCTGCTATGACAGCGTAGAAGTGAACGGCTTCCCCTGCCTCATAGTCCGCGAAAACCCGAAGCCGTCGGAGAGCGCGATACTCTATTTCTTCGGCGGCGGAATGGTTATCGGACCCGACAAGGGCGATCTCGCGGTGATAAGAAAGCTCGTCCATGAAACCGGACGCGACGTCTGGTTCCCGTTCTACCCGCTCTGCACGGAACACTGCATAACCGAAACCTATGACATGGCCTACGGATGCTATCGTGAGATGATAAAGCTCTACGGCGGCGGAAACGTCAGCACCTGCGGATTTTCGTCGGGCGGCGCGCTCGCGCTCGGAATCGCGGCGCACAACAACGCGATGGCAGGTCCTCTCCCCGCGCCAAGGCATATCGTCGCCGTCTCGCCCGGCGAGGTTCCGTGGAACGACGCTGAAAAGGCGCGTATGAAGGCTCTCAATGACCGCGACGTCTCGATCGACTACGCGTTCATGGTGTCGGTCGAAAAATTCATGCGCCACGGATGTGATAACGTCCCGGATTACATGATCTCAGGCTCGCGCGGAGATTTCTCGGGCGTCGGAGACATTCACTTCTTCTACAGCGCGGACGAGGTGCTTTACGGCGCGCTTCCCGACTTTGAGGCCGCCTGCGACCGCGCGTCCGTGCCGCACACCGCCTTCGCGCGTCCCGGCATGATCCACTGCTACCCCATGCTGCCGTATTTCAGAGAAGCCAAGGAAGATTTCGCGAAGATAGCCGGAATATTGAGAAAATAAAAGGAAAGAAGCATGAAAGACAACGAATTACAGTTTGACCGCACCTGCCACGTGATTTACACAAAGCAGTTCAAAAAGGAGATTATCAAAAAGATCGCTTTACATTATCCGCCCGAAAGACGCGAGGCAGTCTTAGAGGAATTTCAGAAAAAATACGTGGAATTTCTCTCGGACTGGCGCACCGATCTCGGCGGCCCGAAGAACTTTCACAACGGCCGCGGCGGAAACTATGACTGCGTCGCGCTGATGGCCTATTACGTCGTTTGCAAGGAGGTCACGAGTCTCGCTGAAATCGAGGAGATGGAGGGGAATCTCTTCCTCACGGTCTTCCGCAAGATGAAGTTCGTCGACTGCAACAAGCCCTTCTTCAAGAAGCTCATGTACCGCGCGTTTGAAAACGCGAAAAAGCAGTGCGACAAATGGGGCGATTTCAAGATGAATCTCGCGCCCTTCGACCCGAAAAAGCCGATATACTACGAGTTCACCGAGTGCCCGACGGCCGAGTTCGCGAAAAAGCATAATCTTCTCGAAGTTATGCCCGCGCTCTGCAATCCGGATTTCGAGGGCATGGAGTGCATTCACGCCCGGCTGGTGCGGAAAACGACCTGCGCGAACGGAAAATTATGCGATTACACAATCTGCGGCGACAGGGATCCGTATCTCAAGGATCATCCCGAATATCGTGACGAAAACGGATACAGGAGGAACAGATAAAATGGCGTTAAAAATCATCCTCGAAGGTCTCGGACTCGGAGTCCTGCTATTTCTCGTCTGCGCCTTCGCCATACGCAACGGCGCGGTCGGGATGGTTCATCTCTACAGCAAAGAGGTGCGGGATCGCTGCGTCTCGCTCGGACTCACAACGCACGAAAAAATAAAGAAAAACAGCAGGCTTTTCAAACTCTGCTGCATTCCCGGCTACATAGCCTACGTGCTTGTCTGCGTCGTCGGAATAAACGGCTCGCGCGGATTCTTATCGGTGTTCTGGCAGATTTTCGTGATACTCTCGATAATGAATCTCATCGACCGCTTCCTCATCGACGATTTCTGGGTCGGACACACGAACGCGTGGATAATCCCCGGCACAGAGGATCTGAAACCCTACATAACGGCGCGCGACAAGCAGAAGAAATGGCTCTTCGGCACGGTCGGAATGCTCGTCATCTCGGCGGTTCTCGCGGGGATCTCGGCTCTGATCTTCAGATAAACGGAGAAGATAAACGGAGAAAAATCATGCACGAGTACTATGAAAAAAATCGCGGAAAGCTCCGAAAAACGCTTGAATCCTTCATGTCACTGATCGGCGCGGAGCTTGCGGCCGCGTCGGGCGAAGGTGCCGACTCCGCGACAGAAAAAATCCGGGAGATCTACGAGCGCGATATGCTCTCGCGTTTCCCGTACATCGGCGGCGACAAGGTGGGCGGAACCAAGAATCTGACCGAAGCCTATATGCTGGTCGCGATGGGAGAATTCCTGAAAACTCACGGAATGACGACTGACAAAATCGGAGATCTCATGACCCTCGCCTATGAGCGGAGAATGCTCAGAATGCCGCGTCTCATGCGCTCGGCGATGGGAAAGCTTCTCTCAAACCCGAAATTTCTCTCAAAGGCCTTTGTAAAAAAGGACTCGAGAAACGCCGCCAACGCCGCGGAAAATCCCGGAAGCTTCGTCACGAAGACTCAGATCCCGCCGGAGGACGGCTATGATTTCAGCTATCACAATCTCGTCTGCCCGCTCGCGGATTTCGCCAGAAAATATGGATACGAGGAATATATGCCCTATCTCTGCAACCTCGACTACGTGATGTTCGGAATAATCGGCGTCCCGCTTTTCCGCGAGCATACCTGCATGGAAGAGGGCGGATACTGCGACTTCAAGCTTAAAATCGGCGCAAAGCCGATGCCCTACTCCCCACCGGTCTTCACGCAGGGAAAGGGCTACAGATAATCCGGAGGAATCGACTATGTTCTGGGACAACGCGGCGTTCGTGTACGACATTTTCGCGGACGTTATAAACCGGAAAACCAATAAAAAGCTCTGCTCGGTCGTGGAAAAGCTGATTCTTCCGACCGACAATGTGCTTGAATGCGCCTGCGGCACCGGACTTCTCAGCGGCGTGATCGCGAAAAAATGCGAAAGTCTCACCGCGACCGATTTTTCGGAGAAGATGTTAGCCCGCGCGAGACAAAAATTCGCTTATCTCGGCAACGTGAAATTCGAAAAAGCCGACATTCTGCGTCTCAGCTACCCAAACGAAACGTTTGACGTGATAGTCGCGGCGAACGTCATTCACCTGCTCGACGACCCACATAAGGCTCTCTCGGAGCTTTTCCGCGTCTGCAAACCGGGCGGGCGGCTGATAATCCCCACCTACATGAACAAAACCGCAAAAGGCGCGTCAAACGGCGTTTCCGACGTCATAGACAGAGTCGGCGCGAATTTCCGCCAGAGATTCACGCCCGGGTCATATGAAAAATTCTTCGCCGACGCCGGATACAAAAACGCCGAATATACGCTCTGCGACGGCGTTATCCCGTGCGTTTCGGCACTTCTGAGAAAGGAAAACTTTTAATGAAAATCACGACGCTTGACGAAAATCTCATATACGACATCGGCCACGCCTTCGGGTATTACCCGTACGGCGACGAAAAGGGGCTTGTGAATATCTTTTCCGACCGCGAAAAGACGGCGGCCTATATCCGCGGATACGCCCGGATGGCTCTTAAAGCGGGATTCATGCACACGACAAGCGAGCGCGGCGAGGGCTTCATCGCCTATAAGCTTCCCGGCGAAAAAAGCGGAATAAGAGCCGTGCTTCCGCTGCTGAAAAGCGTCTTCGAGTCGATGACCCTCCGCGAGATCGTCCGCTTCATAAAGCTGGCGAAAAACGGCGGTCAGAGTCTCAGCGACAAATTCGACAAGGAAAAGAAGCCCTGTATCTTCGTCGGCATGGTCTGCGTGCGCGAAAAATATCAGGGACAGGGATATATGCGCAAGGTGATGCGTATGGCCTTTGACGAGGGGAACCGCCTCGGAGTCCCGGTGATCCTCGAAACCGACGCGAAGTCAAAGCTTGACAATTACGTTCATTTTGGCATGGAGCTTGCCGGGTCGCGCGACTTCGGCGAGATCGGAACGCTCTACGACCTTATAAAATATCCCGACAGTAAGGAGGAAATCAAATGAAATACGCCGGAATGCCGATGGGAATGTGGATTCTCTTCGGAAAATCCTTCCGCGACCGCCTGTGCGACGTGTTCGGCTATGACGACGTCACGGCAAACGGGGTAATGAAAAAAGCGAAGGGAAGATACAAGGAGATCATAGCCGGCCTTCCCAAGTTCGAAAAGGAAGACCGCTTCAAGATGAATATCGTGAACTGCGCGCTGCTTTGCGCGTTCATCCTCTCGATGCCCGAACGACCCGACGTTTCGCGGCTGACCGATTATTACGCTAATGGAATGATGACAAAGCCAATGAAATGGTTCTGCAAGAAGAGCGGAAAGAAAAAGTTCACCGAGGGCGATATCGCCGGGATGAAGGCGACCGCGAAGCTGAGAGCCGCCGACCGGAATCCATACTCGTGGAACATGGACTATCTCGAATATCCCGACGGCAGCGGATATGAGGGACGCTTCACGAAATGCGGAATCTGCGCGCTGATGAAAAAGCTCGGACTCTACGACCTCACACCCGCGCTATGTCACCTTGACTACACAATGGCAGAGGCGGGCGGCGCGACAGAGTTCGTCCGCGAATACACATTAGCCTCCGGCGGCCCCTACTGCGACTGCGGATATAAGAAGATCGGTGCGAAAAAATGACAACCGAAGAAAAAAGAGTAAAGAAATATTCCGCCATGTTCGCCGCCGCGCTCAAGGAGCGCGGACTTCCCGACGCGGAGGAAAAGGTCAGCGGTTTTTCCGGAAGGCTCGCGAAGATGTACGCCTCGGACGCCTACCGCAAGCATGACATCTATCCGACGATAAGCACGCCGATGGTCTACGCCGTCATCGCTATGTGCCTGACGCTGAAGCCGACCGGACTCTCAAAAAACGAAACAATCGACATAGTAAACACCGCCTTCAGAGCGCGCAAAAAGGCGTTCGGGCGGCTTGTGAGGGCGATCGACCGCTTACCCTTCGCGTGGAGCCTGGCGAAAAAATGGAACATCGCTGACCACGACAGCCGTGTGAAGGACAAGAGCATCACATACGACCGCTTTGAGGCCGCCGACGACCGCGTGTCGTATAAGATCAGCAAATGTCAGTATGTCGAGATGTTCGACTATTACGGCGTCCGCGAGTACTGCAAGATATTCTGCATGACCGACACAGAGCTTTACTCGAATCTCACGCGCCACGTGAAGTTCATCCGCCATTCCGACCTCTCGGACGGCGACTCATGCAATGACGAGGTAATAAAGCGCGGCTGACGGGCGGCGGGAATTGATTTTTTCATGAACACCATTGTTTTTTCGTATTGACGCCTCAGACCTTTTATGATATAATTTTCAAAAATGGCAAACTTTTTCGGATTTTTCCGTGAAACTTTGCCTTGACACAAATTCACGCCTGTGTTATAATAAGTTCAGAAATAATCATAAAAGGAGAATCCGCCATGAAAAACACCCGCACACTCGCACTCTTCCTCGCGCTCTTCACCGCTCTGCCGCTCGCTTCCTGCGGCTCGGAAGGAACTTCGGAGACGACAACGGATGGGAACACCACACCAGCCGCCGAGACCGACGCGCCCGGCTACGCTTACCCCGACGTGAATTACGACAATTACGAATTCCGCGTACTCAACTTCGACAAGTACGCGAACTGCAATGTCCGCGTCGATGTAACCGAACAGTCGGGCGAAAAGCTGGATGACGCTATCTATCTGAGAAACCGTAAGGTCGAGGAAAAGCTCGGCTTCAAGATGAAAGAAATCCAGTTCCCGTACGGTGCGTGGGGAACCTGCCAGAAGGAGATAATCGCGCTGGTCACCAACTCGGTCATGGCCGGAGACGATCAGTACGACGCGGCGTACCTGAATCTCAACTTCAATATCGGCGCGATCGCGGACGGCGTGCTTGTCGACCTCGCGTCGATAGAGACGCTTAATCTCGAATCCGACTGGTGGGATCACGACCTGAACGACTCGCTCACCGTCAACGGCAGAATGTACGGCGCGTCAAGCCCGCTGATGCTCGAAACCTTCGACTTAGCTTGGTGTATGTTCTTCAACGAGAAGATGATGGACGATCTGAAGCTCGAATATCCCTATCAGCTTGTCCGCGACGGCAAATGGACGCTCGACAAGCTCTATGAGTACGTCTCGTCGGCCGCCTCGCTCAACGGAGCGGAGAGCTTCACGTCCTATGACGTCAGCGGAAAATCGGTCTACGGAATCGCCGGACACCTCTCGGCTCCCGAGGGAATGATCTACTCGGCCGGATGCGACTACGTAAAGAAGGTCGACGGCGAATACAAGCTCACGATCGAGTCCGACCGGTTCTATACGACAATCGACCGTCTCAAGAAGGTCTTCAACGCCGACGCCGGATATGTCCGCTTCAATAACGGCGGAAAAGCCGTTCCCGAGGGATATCTCGGAATGTTCTCGTCAGGCCGCGCGCTCTTCCTCACCGGAGAACTCAAGTCCGCGATGGAGGAACGCGACATGAACGATCAGTTCGGAATCCTCCCGATGCCGAAATTCGACGAGTCGCAGGAGAATTACCGCACGCTCGTAAACGGCGGCTCCGCGCTCCTCTGCGTCCCCGCGACGAACAAGGATCTCGACCGCACGGGTGTGATTCTCGACGCGCTTTCATATGAGAGCAGTGAGTCTGTGCTCCCGGTCTACTATGACGTCACCGTCTCGCAGAAGGGACTCCGCAACGAGGATTCGATCGAAATGCTCCAGATCCTGAAATCGACCCGCGGATGTGAGATCGCATCCTTCTACTCGCTCGGCTCGACTCTCAGAAACGGCGTCCAGTCGATTCTCTGCTCGGGCGGCACCGAGTCTCCCGCGTCGCTCATCGCGGCCAACAAGAGCGCCGTCGCCGAGGATATCGTGAAGACTCTCGACGCGATAAAGTAAATAATATCAAATAGTACAAAAAAATAGCGTTTTGTCCATTGACTTTGCCGCTCCGATCTGGTATAATGTATATATCACACTCGTGGTATGTGAAAAATATATACAAATCACAAAAAAGGAGAGTCAACAATGGACAAAACAAAGCTTACGCGGGTATTGCTCGCGGCCTCAATTCTACTTGTGTCGTGCGGGGGGGGGTAACGATCCTGCCTCCGAAACAACAACTTCCGGTTCTGACGAGACAACCGCGCCTGAAGAGATAACCCGCGAAAATTATCCCGACTCGCTCGGTGACGTGAGATTCGAGGGACGGACAATAACGATCGCCTATACCGCCGGAGACGACACGATAAACTATGAGATCGTCGGAGACGATACGGGCGATATCGTCAGCGACGCGATATACGCCCGTAACCGCTATGTTGAGGAACGGCTCGGAGTAAAAATCGAGTTCGCGCCCGGCACCGCCAACGTAAACAAATTCATGAAGGACGTCCGCACGGTGCTGACCGCCGGAGACGACGCGTATTCAATCGTCGTCAACTCGCAGTATGAGATGATGCCGATGGCACTCGAAGGCTTCTTCCATGACCTTTCCGACGCAAAGTACCTCGACTATTCTAAGCCATGGTGGGCGACAAGCTATATGGAAGAGGTCGAGTGGAGCGGCGAGCGTTACTGCCTCATGGGCGACATCTCAACGATAATGCTCCGGAGCATGAGCAGCGTCTTCATGAACAAGCGGCTCTTCGAAAACACCTTCGGCTCGGTTGACGACTTCTACAGCATGATCCTTGACGGCAAATGGACCTACGACATGATGAATAAGTACGTTGAGGACGCTTTTCAGGATCTTGACGCGAACGGCTCGGCAAACGCCGGAGACATTCTGGGACTCGCGACAACCCAGTCCGCGCCGACCGAACATTTCGCCTTCTCGGCGGGACTGCGGCTCTCGGAGCGTTCGAAGGACGGAAAGATACAGCTCGTCTCAGACCAGTCGCGCAACGTAAAGATTTTCGAGGAGATGTATAAGCTCTTCTACAACAATCCGGGAAGCTGCGTCTGGACGGATCCCTTTGCGATCGACAAGGAGATTCTTCAGGAATTCAAGAACGGAAACGTGCTTTTCTACCCGATCCGCACCTACGCGGCCGACAATATCCGCGACATGACCGATCCCTTCGGAGTAATTCCCTTCCCGAAGCTCGACGAGGATCAGGAAAATTACATGGCACTGATTCACGACGGCGCGCATATGTTCGCGATCCCGCTGACGAGAGACGACATCGACGCCGAATGCGCCGTCCTTGAGGCGATGTGCGCCGAAAACTACCGCAAGGTCACTCCGGCTTATTATGAGACGACGCTCAAGGTCAAGTACACGCACGACGACGCGTCGGCAAAGCTCATTGACATAATCCACGACAACGTCCGCACAGATTTCATCTACGCGAACAACTACGGCATCGGAAGCGGCGGAAATCTCGGAACAATCTCGCGCACGCTGATGAAAAAAAAGTCGAGTGATTATATGTCGCTCTACGCCTCACTGAAGCCGCAGATCGAGGAATCGCTGAAAACTCTCAACGAGAAGGTGAAGTGATGAAGCCCTTCGAGAAAAACGCGCGGGTCACCTTTCTCGGCGACAGCATCACGGCGGCGAACAATTTCGTGGCGCGTATCGCCGGTTATTACATAAAGAATCTTCCTGAGCTTCGCATAAAGTTCTGGAACTCGGGAATCTCCGGTGTCTCGGCTCCGACCTCGCTGAGACTTCTCGAAGCCGATCTTCTTCCGACAAAACCGGACATTGTTCCGATCATGCTCGGTGTCAACGATTCGTGGCGTTGGGAATTGAAGAATCCCGATAAGGAAAAACGGAACGCCACGTTAAAACAGGCCTATGACAGATATTCGGAAAACATCAACAGGCTTGTTGATATACTCACCTCGCGCGGAATCAGAGTCATCCTATGCACCCCCGCGCCGTACGCCGAATTCTTCAGAACCGAGCAGGATCCCCTGCCCAATGGCTACGCTCTGATCAAAATGTACGCCGAAAAGATCCGTGAGATAGCGCGCGAGCGGCAGGTTGATCTCGTCGATTATCACGCGTGTCTGTCCGAGCAATACTGTATCGAGCCGCTTTACAATCCCGATCATGTCCACCCGAACGATGCCGGACACGCGCGCATGGCCGATTGCTTTCTTGCCGCGCAGGGTCTTCCGGTGCGGAAATATTACCCGGGTGAAGCACCTGAGCCGATAATTTCTGAACTCGACGAATGGCGTGATCTCGTCATGAAATACCGCTATATTTTCGCGGTGGAAACAATGATTGTCAGAGATTATGGGCTTCCGACTGATGAAAAGCTGAAACTCGTCGATAATTATTTGTCCGAAAAAAAGTACAACGATTTTCTATTCTTCAAAACGATCTCGGAGCAGTATCTCGAAAACAAGCCGCACGAGGCTGAGATAGTCGCGAAAATCAATGAAATCATGGATAGCCTTTATGATTAAAGAATGTGCTGCCGCGTCCGCGGCAGCACATTCTGTTTATACTTTTGTCTTACCTCACACCGCCGCGAAGCCCTTTTCAAGATCGGCGATGATATCGTCAATATGCTCTGTGCCGATCGAGAGCCGGATCGTCGCCGGGGTGATGCCCTGATCCGCGAGTTCTTCGGGTGTCAGCTGCGAATGCGTCGTCGTTGCCGGATGAATCACAAGCGACTTCACGTCTGCCACGTTCGCCAGCAGCGAGAAGATTTCAAGATTGTCGATGAATCTGAATGCCTCTTCCTTTCCGCCCTTAATCTCGAACGTGAAGATGCTCGCGCCGCCGTTCGGGAAATATCTCTCGTAGAGCGCGTGGTCGGGATGATCGGGAAGCGACGGATGATTGACCTTCGCCACCTTCGGATGCTTTGAGAGATATTCGACAACCTTCTTCGTGTTCTCGGCGTGACGCTCAAGACGGAGCGAGAGCGTCTCGGTTCCCTGAAGGAGCAGGAAGGCCGCGAAGGGCGAAATCGCCGCTCCCTCGTCGCGGAGCAGAATCGCGCGGATGTAGGTTACAAACGCCGCCGGACCGACCGCATCGGCAAAGGAAATTCCATGATAGCTCGGGTTCGGCGAGGCGATCGGCGCGTATTTTCCGCTCGCCTTCCAGTCGAATTTGCCAGAATCGACAATCACGCCGCCAAGCGTCGTTCCGTGTCCGCCGATGAATTTTGTCGCCGAGTGAACGACGATATCCGCGCCGTGTTCGATCGGACGGATGAGATAGGGAGTTCCGAAGGTGTTGTCGACGACAACCGGAAGTCCGTGGCGATGCGCGAGTTCGGAGATCGCGTCGATATCCGGAATGTCGCTGTTCGGGTTTCCAAGGGTTTCGAGATAGATCGCGCGGGTCTCGGGGAGAATCGCCTTTTCAATTTCGTCGAGATCATGGACGTTCACAAAGGTCGTCTTCACGCCGAACTGAGCGAGAGTGTGCGCGAGAAGATTGTACGTGCCGCCGTAAACCGTCTTCTGCGATACGATATGCCCGCCGGCCTGCGCGAGAGCCTGAATCGTGTAAGTGATCGCGGCGGCTCCCGAAGCGACGGCGAGCGCGGCGACTCCGCCCTCAAGCGCGGCAATCCGCTTCTCAAAGACCTCCTGAGTCGAGTTTGTCAGGCGTCCGTAGATGTTGCCGGAATCCGAAAGATTGAATCTCGCCTCGGCGTGAGCGGCGTTGTGGAAGACATAGGACGTCGTCGCGTAGATCGGAACGGCGCGGGAATCGGTGGCGGGATCGGCCTTTTCCTGACCGACGTGAAGCTGGAGTGTCTCAAATCTGTAGCTCATTTTCTTTTCCTCTTTCCTTAATAAAAAATAACCGGAAGGAATTCTTCTCCCGGCAGTCAGCAAATCAGGCTCTTTCGGGAGAACGCGCGGCGAAAAGATCGGTGGCGGGCATCGACATCATCATATTCTCACACATGGCAGATCCTTTCATGGTTTCATCTCCTCAAAATTACTACCTACCAAGTAGGTTGGTATTATTATATCACATCCCCCGCGATTTGTCAAGAGGAAAATGAAAAATTTTCCGGATTTTTTTCGCGCGCCCTCAAAACATGATCCGCACATTCCTCAGCCCGTCAACATCTGACTTTAAGCGGTTCCACTCTGAAATTACCTCTTGACATTTTGCCGAATATGTATTACAATATAGTATAGTACGAAAAGAGAGGAATCACCGATGGAAAACAACGACTTCGCGAAAAAATTCGCAAAACTCCGCCGCGAGAGCGGAATAACTCAGCAGAAACTCGGAGACTGCCTTGGCGTCAGCAACCGCGCGGTCTCAAAATGGGAGACCGGACTCGCGATGCCGTCGACCGAAAATATCAGAAAGCTCGCAAAGATCTTCGATGTGCCGATAGACCACTTCTTCTCGTCGCTCTCCGAGATCGAAAAGCTCGGCGAATCAAAGCCGGATGGGATGAAATCACTCACCGATCTCTACCGGGTCGGACGCGGGCCGTCAAGCTCGCACACGATGGGACCTGAACGCGCCTGCCGGATGTTCCACGAAAAATGCCCCGACGCCGACAGCTTCAAGGCGATACTCTACGGCTCGCTCGCGAAAACCGGAGTCGGCCACGGAACCGACCGCGTGATAAGATCCACACTTTCGCCGATCCCCTGCGAGGTCATCTTTGACACGACCGAAACAGATATCCCGCATCCGAACACGCTCGACCTCATCGCGTATGAGGACGGCAGGGAGATTGACCGCGTCCGCGTGATCAGCACCGGAGGCGGACGAATCGAATGCGATAAATATCCGACCTTCGACGAGCCGGACATCTACCCGGTGTCGTCGTTCGAAAAGATCGCGGAATACTGCCGCGCCGAGAATATCCGTCTCTGGCAGTACGTCGAGAGCGTCGAGGGGCATGAGATAATGAGTTATCTCTCGGAGGTCTGGCACTACATGAAGCAGAGCATCGCGTCCGGACTCGCCGACGAGGGAATTCTCCCCGGCGGACTCGGAGTCCAGAAGAAGGCGAAGCAGCTCCTCAACCGCCAGCATATCGACGAGAGCGCGGAAACGCGTGAAAACCGTATGGTCTGTGCCTACGCCTTCGCGGTGAGCGAGCAGAACGCCTGCGGTGAGCGGATAGTGACCGCTCCGACCTGCGGATCGTCCGGAGTACTTCCGGCGGTACTCTACTATCAGCAGCAGAAGCGCGGATATTCGGATGTTGAGATCATCCGCGCGCTCGCGGCGGGCGGAATCGTCGGAAATCTCGTGAAAACGAACGCGTCGATTTCGGGAAGCGAGTGCGGCTGTCAGGCCGAGATCGGAACGGCCTGCGCGATGGCGTCGGCCGCGCTGGCCGAGCTTTTCGAGCTTGATCTTGACAAGATCGAATACGCCGCCGAAATCGCGATCGAGCATCACCTCGGACTCACCTGCGACCCGATCTGCGGACTTGTGCAGATCCCCTGCATCGAGCGGAACGCCGTCGCGGCGATGCGCGCGATCAACGCGGTGAGCCTTGCGAGCTTCCTGTCGGACTCGCGCAAGATCTCGCTTGACAAGGTCATAAACGTGATGAAGGAAACCGGACTCGACATTTCGAAGCAGTACAAGGAGACCGCCGAGGGCGGACTCGCGAAGCTCAAGGTGAAGTGATCCGTCCGCATTCCGAACAAAACGACACAGAAATAAAATCAGACGAAAAAATTCCCGGCGACATCAAAACCGTCACCGGGAATTTTTCTTACTTTATTCCCATCTTATTCAGATTCTCGAACGAAACCTTTACCGCCTCGAAGGGATCGCCCTCGCACATATCCTGCTCGATGACAAACCGCTCAATTCCGATCTCGTCGGCCGTCTTTATGATTCCCGGCCAGTTCAGGTTTCCGGTTCCGACCGACGCGAAATGATACGGAACGTCCTCGATCTTTCCCTCAAGCTTCCTTATCGCGTAATCCTTCACGTGCATGAAGAACGCGCGTCCCTTGAACATCTTAAGCGTTACCGAAGGCTCGGTTCCGGCGTTCGTCAGCCAGAAAACGTCGGGCTGGAACATCACCGCGTCGGGATCGGTCTCGTTAAGAAGTATGTCAATTCCGCGGATGTCGCCGAAGTTTATCCACTCGAACGCGTGGAAGTGATAGATATACCTGAGTCCCGCCGCCTTGCAGGCTCTGCCCTCGGCGTTCAGAATTTCGGCGTACCTTCTGTATCCGTCAGCCGTGTTGCGGAGCTCGGACGGAATCGAGTCGGTTCTCAGCACGTCAACTCCGAGAATCTCCGCGTCGCGCTTCGCGTCCTCGATGCGTTCGACGACGTGAGTCGTCGGTCTGAAGACCGAATCTGCCGAAAGTTCGTTCTCCTTCAAAAGCGCAGCCACTTCCTCGATGCTGAAGAAGCCGGGAGGAGTGATCTGAACGTGCTTTATTCCGATATCCGCGACCTTCTTAAGCGTCACCTTAAAATCCTCGGGAGTCTTCGTGTAGTCACGAAGCGTGTACATCTGTAATCCTATTCTGCTCATTTTTTTACCTTTCTGTGCTTGATTTTTTTCAATTGCCAACCTCCCTCTTTTCGGGAGGTGAGGGCGTCAGCCCGAACGGATTTTCGGCGGAGCCGAAAAACGTTAGATAAGCCGCAAACTGACATATTCGCAGTCTCTTCATCTGACGCCTGCCTGCGGGGGCTCCCCGCCGGGAGGTAAGGGCGTAGCCCGAACGGGTTTTCGGCGGAGCCGAAAACCGTTAGATAAGCCGCAAACTGACATATTCGCAGTCACTTCATCTGACGTCTGCCCGCGGGGGCTCCCCGCCCCCGAAGGCGTCCATAACCATTTCCGGATATTCCGTGATTCCCGGCGCGAACGGCTCGGGACGTGTGCAGGTCGACT
Organism: uncultured Eubacteriales bacterium; assembly: GCA_934503195.1. Classification (GTDB taxonomy): domain Bacteria; phylum Bacillota; class Clostridia; order Oscillospirales; family CAG-272; genus Flemingiibacterium. Next base: position 20,112 of record CAKSVM010000018.1, on the reverse strand, counting down.
TCATCTGATAGATCTCGTTCGTCTCACAGCTCTTCATGATGCCGTGCGCGATCTCGAACATATGGTACGCCCTCTCGCCCGAACACCTCGGCTCGCGCCCGTTTCGAAGCGCGTACGCGAGATCGCAGACTCCGAGTCCGCGGCTGTTGTCGGTGTACGCGTGCGTCAGCGGCATCGGAATCCCCTGACTCATCTTCGTCGAAACCTTCGGAATCTCGCCGTACATATTCGGGTCGCCCATGCTCATCTGACCCTCGTCGCAGAAGAGATTGTAACTGTTGAACCCGATCGACTCCGACGACGTGAGAAGACTGCAAAGCGTCCCGTTCTCAAACTCAATCGTACCCGCCAGATTGTTCGGCGTCTCGATCGGCATCACCTTTCCGTACTCGGGATTGCCGGGGTTCGCGTATCTCCGGTCGTTCGCGCCGCGTATCTGCGAGAATCCGCAGACCCGCTTCGCCGGACCCAGAATACTTATAAGACCCATTATGTAGTAACAGCCCATATCAAAGATTATTCCGCCGCCCGGACAGAAAGCGAATCTCCGCTCGGGATCCGTGCGGTATCTCTCGTGATGATACCCACGCACAAGCGCGATGTTCGCCGCGACCGCCTTGCCGAGCATTCCGCTGTCATAAATCTGGCGTGCAGTCTGAAGTCCCGCGCCGAGATAGGTGTCGGGTCCGCCGCAGTAGTAAACGCCGTTATCCTTCGCCACGCGGAGAAGATCTTCGCCTTCCCACAGCTCGACCGCCATCATCTTCTCGGAATAGACGTGCTTTCCCGCCTCCATCGACTTCTTCGATACCTCGTAATGCGACGTGTGATAGGTCAGATTCACGACGATCTCAATTTCGGGATCCGCCCAGATCTCCTCGTTCGTCATCTGCTTTATGCCGTATTTCTCGGCCTTGGCCTTCGATCTCTCGGGCTTTATGTCCGAGCATCCGACGACCTCAAGCGCGTTGTAACGGTTTATCATGTTCGTGAGATAGATGTCGGAGATCATTCCGCATCCGATCACACCGACCTTTACCGGTCTGAATTCCTTCATATCGTAATACTTCCTTTCAAGTTACTGATTGACATTTTCATAGGCCGCGTTGATCTTTTCAAGTCCCTGAAGCACCTGATTCTCCTTCGAGGCCCAGTAGGACGAAAGTCCGCTGTTGTTTTCAGAAATGAGATTCTGCATTATTGTTCCGATTGATCCCATAGGTACCGAATGCACCCATCCGAAGTCAAATATAAGTCCGTCGCGGATAAGATCTATCATCTCGCCCGACTCGTCGTCGCGCGCGCCCTTCGCCTTAAGCACCAGATCGTAATACTGCGGGATCACGTTCCGATAGGACTCGGCGCAGAGTGCCTCGGTGATTATCGCGCTCATTTCGAGATCCTTCACTGTCACCGGGAAGCACATCATCGAGACCGAGTTGTGCGCCGTCGTGCGGTAGCCGTCCTGCTTCTCGTCATACATCGGATAGGGAATGATGCCGAAATCGGTGTCCATGTTCCGGAGAATCGACGCGTTTCCGAGATATCCCGACATGAAAAGCGCGCGGTCGGATGTGAATATCACGGGCTCCGTAGTGTTGTTCGGCTCGGCGAGGACGTCGTTGCCCATATACGTGCTGTCAGTGTAGTGGAGCCGTAAAAGTTTGTCAAGCATACTCTGAGTGCGCTCGGTGACAAAGCAGGCTTCCATGAGTCCGTCGCTGTTCTGGCGGGTTATAGGGGTCTCGCCCGCGACAATCCACGCGCGCATATGATTCTGCTTCGTTGTGAGGAACCCGTAGAGATCATTTTCATCATACTTTGTGTCGCCGTTGAGATCCTGACTCACGTTCGACGAAAGCTCATAGAGCTTGTCGATTGTCCACTTGCCGTCCCTCACGAGCTGGTAGATATCGGGGAGATTATACTGTTCGGCAAGCTTCTTGTTGAAATAGAAGACGTACATATTGTCCCACAGGGTCAGCGCGATATCTCCGGTCGTCATGAAGAGCTTTCCGTTGACCGTGAGCGAAGAGTTGCATTTCTCCGACCACCACGGCGCGTCGGTGTCTATGTAATCCATGTCATAGACGTTCATGAAGTATCCCTCCATCGCCGGTGTGATCATGTTCGCCTGATACCCCGCGATGAGATCGTATTCCGAATCCCCGGCCGCGACCGAGTTGTTCACAGCGGTTTTGAATTCGGAGTTGTCATACGTTCCGGCGACTCCGTAAAGCTCAAGATCTATGCCGAATCTGTCCTCGACCGCGCGGTTGCGCTTCAGCACAGCGTCGTTGATTATATCGCCGTTCTCTTCCTCGGCCAGGAATTCATACGCCCACTCGTTTCTATATAGAATCGTGAATACCTCGCCGCCGTAATTCTTTTCCGGAAGGCTGTCCTTCGCGTTCGCGCGTCAGGTTTCGTTTGGAACGCTGTCCTCGGTGCCGCCAGAGGTTGTACCCGTTAAATCGCCTGTGGAAGGCTCCGCGCCGCAGGCCGTGAGAAAGAGAAGTGCCGCGAGCATCGCCGATGTGATACGCTGTTTCATCATAAATGATTTGTCCTCCTGAAATTATTTTCATTTTTCCTGGGAAATTCCTGTAAATATATGATACCACACGAAAGAAAATTTTGCAATGCACATTCCGACCGACTTATGGGATTTTCCGATCAGATAGTTATTTTTTTAACACGCAAAAGGCTTGAAATCCGATGAAAAATGTGGTATAATAGATTAAAACCTCCGCCCGAAAGGAGACACAGGATGTGAAAACGATACAATTCCGCGACCTTATGAACGTTTCGTTCGATATTCACGGTATAATAATTCTTGATCAGTGCTGGCGTCAGTATGAACGATACTCGATTCCGAGCGGCGGACGCGTGGACAACGGCATAATTTTCCTTGCAGACTGCGATTTCGAATATCTCCGCGCGGACGGCAGTCTGTGTGACAAGGCCGTCCGCGATCAGCTGATCTATTCTCCGATCGGCTCAGTATACACCTGCCGCTTTGTCCGCCCGGAAAAGCGGCCGCCCGGATGTCTCAGCAATTATCTGATAAATTTCCGCCTTGCCGACGATCGCACAAACGAAGAATTCCGCCTTGCCGACGATCGGCTGATAATCTCGCCGGAAAATCCGAGGAAATTTCAGGATGCTTTTGAAAAGATCGCGTCGCTCGGCCGCAAAAGCTCTACGCTCCGCCCGCGGATCAAGGGACTCCTCTACGAGCTTCTCTGCGACATCTCGCTCGAGCTCCAGAAATCCGAGCTGATGAACCGCCGTTTCGCCCCGCTCGACCCGGCGATCAGATACCTGCGCGCCACCGATATCGCGAAAATCGACGTCTCGGGACTCGCCGGACTCTGTCATCTCTCCGAATCCTGCTTCCGGAGGCTCTTCTCGGAATATTTCGGGAAGCCGCCGCTCCGCTATATAAACGATCTGCGCGTCGCCAAGGCCGAGGAAAAGCTCCGCAGCGGGCTTCTGACCGTCGCCGAGGTCGCCGAATCGCTCGGATTTTCCGACACCTCATATTTTTCGAGATTCTATAAGCGCGAGACCGGCCGCTCTCCGCGCGACGAGCTTGGTTGATTACGAAATTGTTTCGTAAAAAATCACTTGACATTTCATACATGTCTGTGGTAAAATAAAAATGTAAATTTTATCTCCCGAAAGGATGAAAGATATGAAGCTTACACTTGACACCTCAAAGGATCTCGGCGAGATCCGCGCGATGCACGCCGTCGGCCAGCCGCCCAGAATGGGAATCGGCGGCGAGTTCATGCACTATCTCACCGACGCGCACATCCCCTACTCGCGCCTCCACGACGTCGGAGGATCGTACGGCAGCAATATGTTCGTCGACATTCCGAACATCTTCCGCGACTTCTCGGCAAACGAGTACGATCCCGATTCCTACGACTTCGCCTTCACCGACATTCTGTTAAAGCAGCTTAACGACGCGAAATGCGAGCCGATCTACCGTCTGGGCGTCACGATCGAGAACTATCAATACATAAAGGCCTACCGCGTCTTCCCGCCGACCGACTACGCCAAGTGGGCGCGTATCTGCGAACACATAATTAAGCACTACAACGAGGGCTGGGCGAACGGCTTCCACTACGGAATCAAATACTGGGAAATCTGGAACGAGCCTGACAACGGCTACGACATGAAGGACAACCAGATGTGGCAGGGAACCGCCGAGGAGTACTATGAACTCTACGAGGTCACCTCAAAGCACTTAAAGAAGCGTTTCGGCGACTCCATAAAGGTCGGCGGCTTCGCGTCCTGCGGATTCTATTCGCTCTTCACCGATCCGACCCGTCCCGAATACAAGCGTCATCAGTATTTCACCGACTTCTTCCTCGGCTTTCTCGACTTCATTGACAAGACGAAGTCGCCGCTCGACTTCTTCTCGTGGCACAGCTACGCGTCGGTCGAGAACACGATGATGATGGCCGATTTCGTCGACGCCGAACTCACAAAGCACGGACTCGGCGATATCGAGACCCAGTGCAACGAGTGGAACAACGCCGCTCCGAATCAGTACCGTGGAACCTCATACGCCTCCGCATCGGCCGCTGACATGATGATCGCGATGCACGACAAGAAGACGACGATCATGTGCTATTACGACGCGCGCATCGGTCAGTCGATGTACGGCGGACTCTTCAACCCGATGACGTGGAAGCCGCTCTGCACCTACTATTCCTTCGTCGCGTTCGGCGAGCTTTACACGCTCGGAAAGCGGGTCGGGGTCACCGGAGCGTCCGGAAAGCTCCGCGCGATAGCGGCTCACGACGGCGAAAAGACCGCGCTCATGATCGTCAACACCGGAGACGATGAAAGAATCGAAACCGATCTCTCGGGAATGAAGGTTTATCTCGTCGACAGTGAGCATTTACTCACCGCGGAAGCTCTTGACCCGACAGACTTCACGCTCGGAAAGAATCAGGTCGCGCTCATAAAGAATTTCTGACGGTCGAAATCACTTCTTTTGGACTCGCATCTGCGCGATTTTCTATAAATCCGTAAAAAAATTAAGAAATTTTTGCCGAACCCCTTTCATTTTCCGCGAAAATGAGTTACAATATATATGTTCAAATATCTGAAAGGAGTTCTGAAAAATGCAGACTTACGGAAAAAAGACATGGCTCATCCCCGACTGCTTCCTCGATCCGGTTTCGAACCGTCAGATCAGTCACGAGGCGATCTGCGTCATCAACACCTCGCCCGAGGACGCCGAGATAAAGCTCACGCTCTTCTTTGAGGATCGCGACGCCGACACGAGCTTCTCGTCACAGTGCGCCTCGATGCGCACGCATCACATAAGACTCGACAAGCTGAGAAATCCGGCGGGCGAAGAGATTCCGCGCGGAATCCCCTACGCGATTCTCGTTGAGTCCTCAACGCCGATCGTGGTTCAGTACAGCCGTCTTGACACGGCTCAGCCCGAACTCGCGCTGATGACGACGATTCCCTACGCGGTCGACTGAGACAAAAAATAATCCAGAAGAAGGAGATTACATAAAATGAAAATTCCATTCAAAGTAGATCTTAACGGAAAGGTCGCGCTCGTAACCGGCGGCGGAGGAGTTCTCTGCTCCGAGTTTGCCAAGGCACTCGCGGCAAACGGCGCGAAGGTCGCGGTATGCGACCTCAGAGAGGACGCGGCTCAGAAGGTCGTCGACGAAATCGTGAAGGACGGCGGAACCGCGATCGCGGTCGGCGCGAACGTTCTCGACAAGGCAAGCCTTGAGGCGGCTCGTGAGACGATCCTCGCAAAGTTCGGCACCGTCGACATTCTCCTCAACGGCGCGGGCGGAAACAACCCGAAGGGTACCACCTCAAAGGACAACCTCGATCCCGAGGATCTCGAGGGCACGGCAGAGGGCATCAAGACCTTCTTCGACCTTGATCCGGCCGGAATTGAGTTCGTCTTCAACCTCAACTTCCTCGGAACTCTCCTCCCGACTCAGGTCTTCGCAAAGGACATGGCAAAGAAGGGCGACGCCGTCATCCTCAACGTTTCGAGCATGAACGCGTTCAGACCGCTCACCAGAATCCCGGCATACTCGGGCGCGAAGGCGGCTGTCTCGAACTTCACCCAGTGGCTCGCGGTTCATTTCGCTAAGGTCGGCATCCGCGTCAACGCGATCGCTCCCGGCTTCTTCTTAACGAACCAGAACCACGATCTCCTGATCAACCCCGACGGAACCTACACCGCGCGTTCGCAGAAGATCCTCGCTCACACCCCGATGAACCGTTTCGGCGTAACCGACGACCTCATCGGAACTCTCCTCTGGCTCGTTGACAACAACGCTTCGGGCTTTGTCAACGGAGTCGTCGTCCCGGTCGACGGCGGATTCGCCGCTTACTCGGGAGTCTGATCGAGTCAGAATCTTAACCACAAATAAAACGAAATTCCCTGTCAGGCAAATGCCCGGCAGGGGATTTTTTCGCGCCTTGGACTAATTTTTTTTAGTTTTCCTCTTGACAAACCGCTCAGAGTGTGTTATACTGATTGTACCAGTTATACAAATCATACTTTTCACACAAAGGAGAACACAATGGCATTCGCAAAAAGACCTCCGGATAAATTCGCGTGGACAGTCACGGTCGGCGAAAAGGGGCAGATCGTGATCCCCAAGCAGGCGCGTGAGATATTCGGAATAAAGCCCGGCGACACGCTGATTCTGCTCGGCGACACCAAGCGCGGACTCGCGATCCCGCCGAAATCGGCGTTTGACGGAATGGCCGCCTCAATTTTCGGAAGCGGGCAGAACGCGGAGGACGAAGATGACACTTCTGAAAACTGAAAATCTCTCGAAAAATTATCCCGGATTCAGACTCGATAACGTCAGCTTCGAGGTGAACGAGGGCGAAATCGTCGGCTTTATCGGCCGCAACGGCGCGGGAAAATCGACGACTCTTAAGTCCCTTCTCGGCTTTGTCCACCCCGATTCGGGCAGAACCGAATTCTTCGGGAAAGCCTTTGAGGGCAACGAAAACACGATAAAGCATGACATCGGCTTCGTCCCCGGCGGCGTCGATTACTATCCGAAGGCGAGAATAAAGACGATCATCGACATCACGAAACGCTTCTACTCCGGCTGGGACGACAGGCTCTGCGACGAGCTTCTGACACGCTTCTCGATAGCCGAAAGCAAAACCCCGTCCGAGCTTTCGGCCGGAATGAAGGTCAAGCTCGCGCTGACCCTCGCGCTTTCGCACAACGCAAAGCTCCTGATTCTTGACGAGCCGACGAGCGGACTTGACCCGGTCTCGCGCGACGAGCTTCTCGACATTCTGCTGGAGCTTCGCTCGGAGAATATCGGAATCCTCTTCTCGACTCACATAATCACTGACCTTGAGCGCGCGGCCGACCGGATAATCTACATAAGATCCGGAAAAATCGCCGCCGATCGCACTGTGAGGGAATTCGAGTCGGATTATCGCCTGATAAAATACGAAAAGCGTCCCGAGGGCGTAGAGGTGATCGGCGAACGCGCGGAGCGCGACGGCTTCACCGCGCTTGTCCGCTCCGACACGGGTCTTGGCGGGAAGGCGGGACTTGAAGACATAATGCTTCATCTTGAAAGGAGTGACGGCTGAGACTCAGCCGTGAGAAATCCATGTCAAATCTTATCAGAAAAGAACTCCGGCTCGCAATGCACCCGGCGGCGGTGATGTTCCTCGCGCTGTCGGCGATGCTGATGATTCCGAATTATCCGTACTACGTGATCTGCTTTTACACATCCCTGGGGATTTTCTTCATCTGCCTGTCCGGCCGCGAGAATCACGATATCTTCTACTCGATGACCCTCCCGGTGAGCCGCCGCGATATCGCGGGCGCGCGGATGCTGACCTGCGTCACGCTCGAAATGATTCAGCTTCTCTTGGCAATCCCCTTCGCTTATCTGAGACAGAAGGTGATGACCGAGGGAAATCTCGTCGGAATGGACGCGAACATCGCATTTTTCGGCGGCGCGCTCATGGTCTACGGAATCTTCAACCTCGTCTTTTTCGCGGAATATTATAAAAATCCCGAAAAAGTGGGTATAGTGTTCGTCAAGGGAACGATCGCGGAGTGGATCGTGATCATCGCCGCGGAAACGCTCGTGCACATAATTCCCTTCGCGCGCGACGTCCTCGACACGCCTGACAGCGTTCACGTGCCGGAAAAGCTTGGCTTCCTCGCGGCTGGAATCGTGATCTACGCAGCTCTGACATATGCCGCTTGGAAAATATCGGCCGAAAGATTCGAAAAGGTCGATCTCTGATACGCAAAAGTCAGACATAATAACGCAAAGCCGCGCGGCGGGAGACCATCCCGTCGCGCGGCTTTTGATTATTTTACCATCGTAAACCCATCATTTCCGCTTTTCGCGCTTCTTTATCTTCGCGATATCGCGGAGCATCTTTATGCTGTCGCTGAACACGTGCACCTTGCTCTCGCGGTGATTTATCACCTTGACCGGCATCTCGGTGATCTTCATCCCGAACTTCTGCGCCCGGATCAGTGCCTCGAAATCAAACGCGAAGCCGTCGACCTCGCAGCCCTCAAATATCCGCTTTCCGGCGTCGGCGCGGTAGCATTTGAATCCGCACTGCGAATCGCTCAGTCTGAATCCCGCCGCGATCGCGAGACATTTCAGATAGGTCTTCGACGCGAGCTTTCTTATGAACGTGTAGCCCTCGTAGCCATCCTTGGCGAGCCTTCTGGAGCCGATCACAAGCTCGGTGGACTCATCGTCCGCGAAGATTTTCATCGCTCTGCCGACCACCTCAAGGCCGTACGCGAGGTCGCAGTCGGTGCAGACGACAATATCCCCGTTCGCCGCGAGAACTCCGGTTCTCACCGCGCATCCCTTGCCGCGGTTTTTTTCATATCCGACTGTGCGGAAGGAAGTGTGCGCCGCCGCGAAATCGTCGACGATCTTCCGGCTTCCGTCAAGACTTCCGTCGTCCGAAAAGATGACCTCATATCCCTCCGGGAATTCCGACTCCATATAATCGAAAACCTTTCCGAGCGTGTCGGGCAGAATCTTCGACTCATTGTACATAGGGATAACAAGCGTTGGTTTCATTTTCAAATAAACCTCTCCGTTGAAGGAGTCCTTTCAGTTATGCTCGCTTTCTGTAGACAAATATATCAAAGTCGGCCGTTATGTCAAGCGAATCGATCGGATCGAGCTTTGCCGCGTCTTCTTTTGACGTTTTGTAGTAGTACGGCGTCATCGAGAAAAGACGCTTAATATTCTCGCCCCTGCACGTGAAGCCGTATGTCACCTTCTCGCATCTCAGAAGCTCCATTCCCGACTCCGAGAGCGCGGCAAGATCGCGCCGTCCCTCGTTTTCGTAAACCTCATCGTAAATCGCCGATTTGAGTTCGTAAAGATGCCGTTTTCCGGCCGCACCGACGACAAGAAGCCCGCCCGGCTTCAGTATCCGCGAAAACTCGTCGGATATCGGCGCGAAGATGCTGAACACGACATCCGCGGACTCTGACGCCACCGGAAGCTCGAATATCCCCGCGACCGCGAAGAAAGCCCCGCTGTGAGTCGAGGCCGCCGCCTTTGAGGCGTGCGTGATCGCGGCCTTTGAAAGGTCAAAGCCCCAGACCTCGGTTCTCTTCGGATTTTCGGCGTCGGTCCCGACCGCCCTCGCGAACCGGTTCGTATAATATCCCTCTCCGCATCCGGCGTCAACGATAAGGCCCGGTCTTCCGGGAATCTCGGCCGCCAGAGTCATCGCGAAGGCGTCATACGCGCCGCTCTCAAGAAATCCCGTCCTCGCCTTCACCATATCGGAATCGTCTCCGGACGGAGTCGTGAAGGTGACCGAGCCGGTCCTTGATATATCGAAGCAGTGTCCCGCGCCGCAGAAGAGACTGTTTCCCTCGCGGTGTAACGGCGTCTCGACGCCATGCGATCTGCATACCGGACAAATAAGACTATCCATAAGTTAAAAACCAACCTTCCGCGATGTCGGGAAGGATTCCTTTCTTTATAAAGAGGATGGAATCGCGCCGGAGTCGGCGTCCGCGTCTCCACGCGTCGTTCGAAGCGTGACAAGTATACGCCATCCGTGGGTGAAGCGCGGCCGCGCTTCACCCGGTTCCGCCGTCAGATTCTGACAGTGCCGTCGGTGAAAATCTTCGTTCCGTTCCGATCCGCGTGCGAACGCGCAAACCAGTTCCATATGAGCGCGGAAATGTCCGGTTTCTCAAACCGCGCGCCCTCGTCACCCATAAGCCCGACCTCGTCGGCACTGTAAACTCTCTCGCCAAGCCGGTTGAGAAGCTTACCGTTCGTCGTGAAATAAGTGTTGCCGGATAAAATCATCTGATTCACCGCGCCCTCGTCGATGATCGCGTAGATCGCCGCTCCGGTCGCCTCGCAGAAAATGTTGTCCTTTATTCTGAACGAACCGCCTTCGCTCGGCGACTTTATGCGCCACATAAAGATATGATGACCCATCGGCTGAGGATAAATCTCCGAGTTTCTCGGCTTCGTGTCGCCGAAAGCCGTGAATCCGCCGCCCGCGTAAAGACAGATGTTGTCCGAGAACTCGCAGTCGACAAGCATCCGGTCGCGTCCCTCGTAAGCTCCCATTCCGTAGTCGATGAAGAGATTCCGGCGCATTATAAGCCTGTGCGCCGGCGTCGTTTCGTTTCCGCCCTGCTGAGTCACGCAGGAATCGTAAATGTTGTTGAAATAGCAGTCTTCAATGAGAATATCGTCGCCGACATTCCAGAACTCGATCGCGTTTCCAAAGCGGATCCGCAGATCACGGTTCCAGACCGCGCCGCCGATGAAGCAGAACGAGCATCTCTCGACCTTCACATGGTGCGCGCCGCCCGACAGAGCGTGTACACCGCTTCCGAAGAACGCCAGATCGCAGTATGCCGTGTAGCATCTGTTCGACACAAGGCAGCGTTTTCCGCGCACAACGCACTCGATGTGCCTCCAGACCTTTCCGGGATTTCCGACCGAATACAAAAGCACAAGCTGTTCCGCCGCTAGCGACGCTTTCTCGCCCATGCCCATCCGGCTGTCATACCAGTCGCCCGGCTCGCGGAGACTTTCCGGCTCCCATCTGAGAGTCGCGCCGACCCGGCCGTCGTCAAAGACATAGTTGCAGGCCTCGCTGGAAAGTGTCTTTCTGTATCTCCAGACGTTCTCCGAATACTCCTCCCAGTCAGCGGGATCGCTCACATCGACCGAGCCGCAGAATACCGGGGCGTTTCCCTCTCCGTAAGCACCATAGGTGACGTATTTTCCGTCCTCACCGCCGACCGCGTAAAGGCAGTCGCGGATAACGCTTCCGCGCTTGAAAAGCACGCTGTCTCCCGGCTCTATGTAAAGATCAGTATAGCTCCTTCTCGCAAGCTCCGGAGATTCTCCGGAATGCGAATCCTTTCCGTTTTCGGGATCAATGTAATAAATCATTTTCTGTGTCATCCTTTCCTGATAAGGTTAAAATATCTGTCCGTGACCCGGAGAGTCATAAGTTCATCTTTCGACCTTCACAAGCTTCGCCTGAAGCGCGTATCTGTAAAGCCCCGCCGGATCGTTCTTGCAGGTCGAGAGCGTGATTATGCGATCGTCGGCCGTGAAGTCCATGTGCTTGTTGAACATCGATTTCTCCTGCATCTCATAGCAGAAGTCGACAAACTCCTCGTCCGAGTAAAAATCCATCTCGAAATAGTGATAGGTCTGAATCGCCTCAAACACCGCGAACGGCTCATAGGTGTAGATTCCGTCGAACGTGTAGACCTCGATGACCTTGGAATTGAACGTCTCCTCGTCAAAGAACTCCATCACGTTGTTGAACATATTGCCGTCCTTCATGTTGTGACCGTAGAAAACCGTGTTGCGGTTCATCATCATGTCGTTCCACGCGCGGTAGTCGGCGAAAATCGAGCCGCAGACCATGTACTCGCCCGTGTAGGCGTGTTCGAGATAATATTCGTTGTCGCCCGACTGGACGACCGGGAAGCTGATCCGCGTTCCGTCGATATAAATATACCCGAAGATGTCGGGATTCAGTCCCTTGAGGTAAGTGAGATTCGATTTCATCTGCTCGAATTTCACGTTGTATCCGCCCTCGCCGACCTCGTCGGTGAGATCCTCCGCGTCGGAAGCCAGATTCGTGTAGTAATCCGGCAGAACCGAACTCGGCCTAGACTGCTTTGAAAGCTGTACCGCCCGCTCTCCGCCGCCAAGATCGGTGTTGAAGATATCCTCGGCGATCGAACCGTAAAGATCGTCGCCGCGCTTGTAGTCGATAAAGCTCTGCGCGAGCCTGACCGCGCTCCAGACGAAGACAACCGCGCAGACCGCGATTATCGCGCGCCGTATGACCTCGGTTATTATCTCGGCCGGGGTGTATTTCTTCTTTGGCGGTTTCGGCGCGATATCGTCAGGCGTGAGCGATTCGAGCGAGGCCATGAAGGGATTTGACGCGGCTGGCTCGTTTAATATTTCCGTCCCTGCACCGGCGGCGTTCGCACCGTCTGCGGGAACCTTGCGGTTAAATAGATTCAAGCTGTTCCTCCGAAAAAAAGAGATTCTCCTATATTATATAGGAAAATCTCTGATAACGCAAGCCCTTTTCGTCTTTTTTTCGAGTATTGTTACAAATTTATAATATTTGACGTCATTTGAAGGCCCGGAGAAGCCGATTCAGTCGGTTCTGACGATTCCAAAGACGCAGTCGTCAGCAAGAGAAATCTGATTTTCTCAGTCGGAACTCAAGCTGAACCGTCATTTTTCCGGTGAAACAGTCAACCTCGGCCTCATCCCCACTCGGATAACGCGTAAACCCCAGACTTTTAAGCATCCTCAGACTGTATTCGTTGTCCTGATAGCACCCGGCCGATATCTCATCATAACCGTAAGTTCCGAATATGTACTCCAGAGCCAGCCGGAACGCCATCGTTCCGCAGCCCTTGTTCCGATACCCGGGATAGATCCAGACCGCGAGATCCGGACATACCGCGTCAGGCCCGAGCCGTAAAACGCCAACATTTTCGCCTGTCCGCCTGTCGACCGCCACCACCCAGAATCTGAAAGCTTCAATGTCGTGCGCGGAAAATTCCTCAAAGGTCTCGCTGAAAATCCCGTTGTACCCCTTCTGCGTGTCGATATCCCGCCAGCAGTCGTACATATCGCGGTCGTCCGCGTGCGTGTACCACCGTAAGCCAATCGTTTCGTTCTCGATGATAAACATATGTCTCCACCTTAAAATCCGGATTCTGAAACCGAATCGTTATGAAGCTCTGATACCCGATCGCACAGTCGCCACCTTCTCGCACGGGAGGTGAGGGCATAGCCCGAACGGGTTTTCGGCATAGCCGAAAACCGTTAGATGGGCCGCAAACTAACCCGTTTTACGCAAACTAACCCTGACCTCCGAGTGCAGGGTCGCACCCTGCCCCTGCCGGCAGGTGAGGGCGCAGCCCGAACGGGTTTTCGGCATAGCCGAAAACCGTTAGATAAGCCATAAACTAACCCACCTTACGCAAACTAACCCTGACGTCCGAGTGCAGGGTCGCACCCTGCTCGCCCCCTGCCCGCTTAGTCGACTTTTGCGAGATATGCCTTCTGATCGTCGCTGAGAACGTCGAGACTGCCGCCGAGCGACGCGAGCTTGATCTCCGCAACCTCGCGGTCGATCTCGCGCGGAACCTGATAGACCTTCTTCTCAAGCCGCCCCGCGTGCTTTACGAGATATTCGAGACTCTTCGCCTGAATCGCGAAGCTCATGTCCATAATCTCGGCCGGATGTCCGTTGCCCGCCGCCAGATTCACAAGACGTCCCTCGGCCATCAGATTCAGAATCCGTCCGTCCGGCATACGATATCCCGTGATGTTCGGCTTGCGCTCCCAGACCTCGACCGCCTTCGACTTCAGCGCGACCTTGTCGATCTCAACGTCAAAATGTCCGCTGTTCGCCAGAATCACCCCGTCCTTCATCTTGTCAAAATGCTCCGCGCGGATTACATCCTTGCAGCCCGTCACCGTGATGAACAGATCGCCGTACTTGCAGGCCTCGTCCATCGACATGACTCTGAATCCGTCCATCACCGCCTCGATTCCCTTAACAGGATCAATCTCGGTGACGATTACATTCGCGCCCATGCCCTTCGCGCGCATCGAAACGCCCTTTCCGCACCATCCGTAGCCCGAAACGACAACAGTCTTCCCGGCGATTATCAAATTAGTCGAGTTCATAATTCCGTCAAGCGTCGACTGTCCCGTGCCGTAACGGTTGTCAAACAGATGCTTGCAGTCAGCGTCGTTGACGTCGATCATCGTGTAGTCGAGAAGTCCCGCCGCCTGACGCGCGAAAAGACGATGAATTCCCGTCGTCGTCTCCTCACAGCCGCCGATCAGATTCTTTCCGTACTCGCGGCACTCGCCGTGCAGAAGATGCGTCAGATCGCCGCCGTCGTCAATCATCACGTCCGGACAGAGCGAAAGCGTCTTCTTCAGATGCTCCTCATACTCCTCGTTCGTAACCCCTCTCCACGCGTTGACCTCAAACCCGAGATCGACCAGCGCGGCCGCGACGTCATCCTGCGTCGAAAGCGGATTGCATCCGGTCACGTAAACCTCGGCTCCGCCCGCCGCGAGGGTTATAGCGAGATAAGCCGTCTTCGCCTCAAGGTGAATCGACATCGAGATCTTCTTCCCCGCGAAGGGCTTCGTTCTCGTGAATTCCTCGTTTATCTTGTTGAGAACGGGCATATAGCTCTTCACCCAGTTGATCTTGTCGTGTCCGCTCTTCGCGAGATTTATATCCTTTATCTGACTCATTTTTGTTTTTCTCCTTTGTGTTATTTGATTCTTTCTATAGCTAACCAAGCAACCGTTCCCACGGGCTTGTCTTTGAACGGCTGAATGAACTTCAGAAACTCCGCGTAATAATCGTCCTCGTCGCCGATCCCCGCCGCCCACGTTGAAAACATATCCTCGGGTATCGCCCATGCGGCGGTTATCCTGTCCGCGCCGTCGTCAAACGAGGTGTAATATAGCGAGTTTTCCGAACTCATGTATACATCATCCCACTTGATCTCAAGTGGGATGACCTCTCCGGCGGTCATTCCGACCTTTATTCCCGGCGGAACCGCCACACCATCACTCTGTATCAGAAGCTTCACCGGATACTTTTTCTTCACGCTCTCCTCGGCCGCCTCATCATCCGCGCCGTCAGTCATTGCCGGGAACACCAGATACATTCCGTCAAGCCCGGATATTTCGTAAACCGGAGACCCGCCGCCCTCAAAGTAAGAGAGCTTCAGAGTCATTCCGTACGCCCTGATATCGCGGAAGGTCATGCCGAGGAGCTTCTCGCTCTCTTCGTAGACCTGTGTATCCGACGCGGAATCCGGCGTTTTCTCCTCATCATGAGTACCCTGACAGCCGATAAGCAGGCATCCGATCACTAAAACGATCAGCGGAATGAAAATTTCTCTTTTCATCATTCAGACCTCACTTCGCGCCGCGAAGATCGATCCAGTACCTTCTTACAAGCACACCGTGATCCTCCACCTTGTTCTCAAGCACGCCGCCGTTGTTCTCGATCGACTTTGCCGAGCCGATGTTGTCGTCGTCGCAGGCCATCATCACGCGGTCGATTCCGAGCTTCCGGCATTCCTCAATCGCGAGTCCGATCATCGCCGTCGCGATTCCCTTCCGTCTCTCAGAAGGCCGTACACCGTCGCCGATGTGTCCGCCCGAAAGAAGCAGCCTTTCATTGAGATAATGCCGGATATTGACGGCTCCGACAAATATGTTCCGCTCCTCGTCAAGACAGAACCTCGTCGTGTCGGGCACAAACCCGTCCCGCGGCTTTGAAAGCTCCAACGAGTCGAGATACCGATCAAAATCCCGGTAATCAACCTTCCGGATCGCCATCGGGATTATTTCCTCGCCCGACGAAACCCACTCGTCCATCATTTCGGTGAGCTGCGCCCTGTACTCGGGCGTCAGCTTCACAAGCTTAAGTTTCATTTTATTCTTCCTTTGTAAAGTCCAACGACGCTCCCCTTCCTTACCATATAACCAAGCGTCGTCTCGCAGACAAACGACAGCCGTTCGCCCGGCGCAACCTCCAGATAATTGTACGGGTAATCCATCGAGTGCGAATCGTCGTATACATAACTGTCGGGAATCAGACACTCGCACCCCGAAGAAAGATGCCGTATCTTCCGGAATCCGTCAAATTTTTCGAGCGTCTCGATATCATTGTCAATCCAACGTATGTTCAGCGGATCCTCCGAGCCTTTCTGCCCGTCAAGCGCGGTAACGACGCGAAGGTCGTCGGTCGATATGTACGAAACTTCAGAAATATCCGCGTCGCCGCCGGGAATCATGAGAAGGTTAAGCTGACCGAATTCCTTGATCCCGCATCCGCCGTCAATCGCGATAAGCTTCCGTTCGCGGTCAATCTTCGGCGCGCAGTCGGCAATTTTGTCGTCAAAAAGCGTGACCGGATAATGCCCCGTCATGATATACTTCGAAAACGCCGGGGCGACCGCGAAGAAATTGTCGTATTTCAGCAGCTCAAAAGCGGCGCGTTTTTCGTTCGCCGCGATATCGGTGTCCCTCAGCCCGCCGTGCACAAAGACGTAGCCGTCCGTCTCGAACACGGCCGGAAGCGACGCGATAAAATCAAGCTCGGGCTCAAACCGACGCAAAAGCTCGTCCTTCGCCTGAAGAAGCTCTGACGCGTTTTCGGCCGTGAAGCCGAGCTCGCGCGTCATCTCGTCAATCACGCTTTGATTCCAGCTCCGGACAACGCCGAGATATTCAAATACCGCGTCGGCGTTCTCTGGCGACAGCCCGCGGATTCTCGAAAGAATAGCCGCGTCGACATTCCCGGCGAGAGCGATAACATTCCCGCGCTTTGATAGCTCAATCACGGCTCTCAGCGCGCCGAGACTGTCAGGCCCCTTTTCGATTATGTCGCCGACTATCACGAGAAGATCGTCGTCGGAAAATCCGGCGCGTTCCAGAAGCCTCAGAAAAAGCTCCGTGTGCCCGTGAATATCGCTCACAGCGAGGATCCGGTTCTTCACCCCGCGGCGTCTTACGAAATCAGCCATGAATCAGTCCCCCGAGAGGAGAGAAAGCGGCGTTTCGGCCGAGAAATCGGTGTTCGTCCAGTATTCGACGAAGGTCTTGAGCTCGCGGCGCATCCTCTGATAGCCATAGCCGGGCTTCAGATCGAATCCGTTGTCGGTCATGCCCGAAATGAGATCGTCGACCGCGGCCGTGAATTTCGTGATGAATTCATGCTCGCCGTCATCGAGCTTACCGTCAAAAAGCAGGCTTTCGATTGAGCCTCCGTTTATCTCGCGGCTCAGCTTGCCGCCGAAAAGAGCCGAGATAAAATCGAATCCGCTTCCCTCCGGAATACCGATATCGTCATCATAGAGCTCCTCGGCCGCGCGCATAGCGGTGTCGATACGCATCAGCGCGCCCGGAACCGCGCTGATCACGCCCGGCTCGTCGATCGTCTCGTACTGCGGAAGATTCAGACTGATAGTCTGGAGAGCGGAAAGAATCGTTTTTGCGCACTCGTTCCTAACTTCCGAAACCTTCCGGTTCGCGTCGACAAGGAAGACGGTCATAAGTCCCATCGCGACAATCAGCGCGACGATGATTCCTTCCATAATGAATTTTTTCGGATTTGTCTCTTTTGTTTTGCTCATGGTCTGTTCTCCTTAAAAAATAGTCTCATTAAAAAGCTCTGACGCGGACTCTTAAACAAGATCCGCGCGCTCCGGATTTTGTAAAATTCTCCGGTCAACGTCATCGGAAGCCGTCAGATCAGCCGGAGTTCTCTTGCCGCCCGCTCCCAGTATTCCTCCGGAAGCACCGAGCTTCCGTCAAACCGTTCGGACGCCGCGATTCTCCACGCCAGCGCGACACATCTCGCCGCGTTGTCCCGCTCCTCGTACATATCGCGAATGATGCACTTGGCCCAGACGCCCGACTTCTCGGCAAGTCCGCTCCTGTAAAACTCGCGTTCCATGCGCCGCTTGTCGTAGTCAACCACATATGTCCGGTATCTCCAGATCCCGCCCCTCGGTTCGAGCATCAAAAACTTCGCGCCCGGATTCACATCGTGCGGAAGACCTACACTTGGACAGAAGATAAGCCGCTTTCCGTGTCCCTCCGCGACTCCCGCGCGGTGGGTGTGCCCGCAGAGAAGCACTTTGCCCTCCACCTCGGAGAGATAATGATCGATGAGCGCGGGACGGTTCATGATCCACTCCTTCGTCGCTCTCGGCGAGCCGTGGCAGGCCGTGAGCGGCGGAACGCCATCAAAGCCGAGTTCCCGGTCGGGATATATGTCAATATGCGCCGGCATAGCCTGAAACCTGTCAAGGTCGCACGGCGCGAGATTCTCAAACGTGTAGAGAAGCGATCCGCTCGACGACGAGTGACGCCAGCCGTCGTCGGGATTCTCGCGGTGACGCAGCATATAATCCTCGCGGTTGCCCCTGACAAACCAGCAGGGAAATGTCGCTCGGCATTCGTCAAGCAGCCACAGCGTGCGCTGAGGATACGGGAAGTCGGTCAGATAATCGCCAAGGAAAATGATCCCATCCGGCTTCAGCTTGTCTATCATGCAGAGAGCGTTCTCAAGAGCCATGAAATTTGAATGTATGTCTGAAATAACGGCAAGCTTCATCTATAGATCCTCTTTCTCACAGCGATAAGCCGCCGCGGACGTAATATACATATATTATATAATTTTTTCGCCATTATGTCAACAGTCTTTTTTGTCCTCAAAAAAATATTTACGAATTTGTAGATTTCTATTGACATTCGGGCAAAAATATGGTAGAATGTGTCCAGTGGTTCGGCGCGAAGCCGACACATAAAAATCCCTCAAAAGGAAGGTAAACAAAATGGACAAGATCAAGGTAGTGCAGATCGGATGCGGCGGACGCAACGGCGCGCATTTCCAGAAGCTCTCAAGCTTCGCCGACGTCGATATCGTCGGATTCTGCGATATAATCCCCGAACGCGCCGAGGCGAGAGCGAAGGCTTACGGCTCGGGCAAATGCTACACCGATTATGTGAAGATGCTCGACGAGACGAAGCCCGAGGTCGCGTTCGTCGCGGTTCCTCCGCACGTTCACGGCGAGATTGAGCCCGAGCTTATAAAGCGTAAGATTCATTTCCTCATGGAAAAGCCGATGGCACTGACCTACTCAGTCGCCGAGCATATCTGCGACGAGGCTGAAAAGGCCGGAATCATCACCGCCTGCGGCTTCCAGGACAGATATCAGAGCCTCACCGACATCATGAAGGACTACATAAAGGGCAAAAAGGTCGGCCTCGTCTCGGGCGGCTGGCTCGGCGGAATCCCCGGTGTGCCGTGGTGGAGAACCTTCGAGACCTCGGGCGGTCAGGTTGTCGAGCAGAATATCCACCTCTTCGACCAGCTCCGCTGGCTTTTCGGCGAGCCTGTGAACGTCTTCTGCGATTCCGGCAAGGGAATTGTCGATCCTGAGGAATACGGCGTTCCGGGATACAACGTCGACGACTTCTCGTCCGCCACTATGAAGTTTGAGTGCGGCGTCGTTGCTAATCTCTTCACAGCCTGCTACTTCAGACCGGGATCCAAAGCTCCGAGCGGCATGACGATCTACGGCAAGGATTTCACGGTCGAGTACACTCTCCGCCGCGATCTCACGATCACCGACATCACCGGAGTCCGTCACTGGGAGAGAAAGAACGACGAGCTGATCTTCACTGACACTGACGGAACCGTCACTAAGACCCCCGACACCGAGCAGACCGGACTTCAGGACAGAGCTTTCATCGACGCTGTAAAGAGCGGCGACACCTCGCTCATCCGTTCGAACTACCGCGACGCGCTCAAATCGCTCAAGCTCACGATGGCCTGCAACGAGTCGGCAAAGACCGGCAAGGCAATCGAGCTTTAATCGGGGAATCACGTCACGCGAGAAACAACCGTCCAAGCTTTCGTAAAGCCATGAAGGTTTGGGGCAAGACGCAAGGCTTCGCCTTGCGTCTTGCGTCTCGGCGCGGCTTCGCCGCGCCGAGA
>CAKSVM010000017.1 GCA_934503195.1 uncultured Eubacteriales bacterium | reverse complement strand
AGGCGAGGCCGACGCCGCATTCGCGCCGCCTGCGGCCTTCGGCCGCCTCTCCGCCGTTCCGAATACGGTAAGAATGGTATTTATATGAACCGGCAGCTGCAAGAGTCACGCGCATGAGCAGATCAAACTCCGCGGATCGCGGAACGAATCAACACCCGCAAATAATCCTGAGCGCGATAACACAGACCCGCGCCCGCAGGACTCCTGCGTGTGTGAACTCCCAAACTCCGCGGATCACGCGGCCAATCCCACGAATACATAAAAAGGTGATGCCGGACTCCGACACCACCTTTTCGCGATTGCGGCTTATTCCTTGACCGTCAGCACAACCTTGCCGATGTTCTCGCCGCGTTCGAGGATCGCGTGAGCCTCCTCGGCCTTCTCAATCGGCAGAACCTTGTAGATTACCGGCTTTATCATGCCTTCCTCAACCTTCGGCCAGACGTCGCGGACGAGCGTTCCGAGAAGCTCGGCCTTGAACGCCGGGGTGCGCGAGCGGAGAGTCGAGCCGATGATTCTGACGTTTCTGACATAGATGTTCTTAAGATCGATCTCGGTGACGCGTCCGGCCAGCGCGGCGATCATGATCCATCTCGCGCCGTGCGAGAGATATTCAAGGCACTTGCCCATATAGTCGCCGCCAAGGCAGTCGATCGCGATGTCGACCGGAGTCCCGGCGTCAAGCTGAGCCTTAAGAACGTCGTGGATGCTCTCCTTCGACGTGTCGACAACGATATCGGCTCCGGTCGCCTTGACCTGATCGTACTTCTCTGAATCTATTATCGTCGTGATGACGCGGAGTCCGAAGGCCTTCGCCATCGGAATCACTACCGACGCGAGTCCCGACGCTCCGGCGTTCATCAGAAGCGTGTCCCCGGCCTTCGCCCTGCCCTCGATGAAGAGATTCAGATAAGCCGTCGCGTAGGCCTCGGGCATCGCCGCCGCCTCGACAAGGCTTCTGCCCTTCGGCACGGGCATCAGCATATCGTACTTGACGTTGACGTATTCGGCGTATCCGCCGCCGCCGAGAAGCGCGCAGACCTTGTCGCCGATCTTCCAGTCCGATTTCTCGGCCGCGGTCTTTCCGACCTTTACGATGACGCCAGAAATCTCAAGTCCCATCCACTCGGGGCAGCCGGGAGGGGGCGGATAATCTCCGTCGCGCTGCATGAGATCGGCGCGGTTGAGCGCGGCGCAGTGGATTTCAACGAGTACGTCCTCGTCTCCGACGACCGGATCGGGTACGTCGGTCCAGACAAGCGACTTATCGGGGTTCACGAGTATTGCTTTCATATTTTTTCTCCTTTTCACGCAGACGCTGGCGGCGTCCGTCAATATTAAAATTATACCATATTGACAAATCAATGTAAATATGCTATAATGTCGTTAAATAAAACTTTTCTGCTCCACGAGGTAAAAAATGGAACTCACCTGCACGAAATCGCTCTGCATGAAGCGTCTCACGATAAAAAAATACTGCTGTGACCAGACGGTATATTACGGGCCCGGTCTCTTCACGAATCCCGCGTTCGGGTTCCTTTACTCGGGCGAAGGCGAGCTGAGATCGTTCGGCTCGCTTCTGAAGGTTCCGGAAATGTCGCTTTTCTACATTCCCGAGGGCGCGCGGTGCGGATCGGTCTGGCACGCGGCCGGAGGAAAACCGATTGAGTTCTGTCTGATTCACATAATAAACAACTATCCCGAGACGGCCGAGTCCTACGCGTTGCAGACGATTCCCGCGCTCTCGGGCGAGTCGACAGGTAAGCGGATTGAACGGATCTTTTCGCTTCTCTCCTCGGATGAGCGCGCCGACAAGGTGCGCGGGATCGGGGAATACTACTCCTTCTTCGCCGACGCGCTTCCCTGCCTCAAAAAGGCTCCGGCGAGGAAGCAGAGCGGAGTCCTGAGCGACGCGATCGACTATATCGAGTCGCGCTTTTCGGAGGATTTCAGCGTCGCCGAGCTTGCCGCCGCCTGCAATATAAGCCCGTCAAGGCTCTCGCATCTCTTCAGCAGTGAACTCGGGACAACCCCGGTGAAGCTGCGGACGTCGATAAGAATCGAAAAGGCCGCCGAGCTATTACGCTCGACCGACAAAAGCGTCGCGCTGATCGGGCAGGAATGCGGCTGGGCGTCGCCGATATATTTCTCAAAGGTCTTCGGAAGCGTTGTCGGCGTGACTCCGGGCGAGTACCGCGCCGCGTCGGCAAAAGACAGATAAACTATCCCGCGCGGGTTTTCCGGCGCGGGATTTTCTATTCATTTCATTCGCGCCAGTCGAAGAGTATTCCGAGCGGAAGCTCACGCCTTGCGAGTCTCGCGTAGACCTCCGGCGCGTCATCCGGTCTGTGAATCTCCGAGATGATCGGCAGAACCCTGAATTTTCCGGCCGAAATCAGCGAGAGAATCGCCTTGCAGTCGTCCTGATGCGTCCAGTGGTGCGGATAGCTCTCAAACTTAGGACGGACGAAATTGTGCGCGCCGATAAGCTTCACGCCGGGACGATGCACCATGCTGTAATAATCGACCGACTGATCGGAAATCCTCGTACAGCCGAGAAGCGAAATCCGCCCCATCCAAGCGGCGCATTCGAGTGCCTGAATCATCGCCTTTGACGAGCCCGTGACCTCGACTGTCGCCTTGACTCCGCCGTCCGTGAGTTCCTTCACCTTCGCGGCGAAATCGGGATCGCCGGGGTCAAGCGCGTAATCGGCTCCGAGTTCGAGTGCCTTATTCCGTCTCGCCTCGTCAAAGTCGACCGCGATAAGCGGATTCGCGCCCGAAAGCGCGAGCGATTCGACCGAGAACATTCCGAGAAGTCCGAGTCCCATGACCATCGCCGACTCGCCGAGTTCAAGTTCGAGCTTTCTCACGCCGCCCAGTCCCATCGTCGCGATGATGACAAAGGCCGCTTCCCTTGAGTCGATTCTGTCGTCGGTCACCCTTGTGAGCTGGTCTGCGCGGACGAGATTATACTTCGCGTGGGTTCCGTGGTAGACAAGCACGCGGTCTCCGGTCTTGAAATCCTTCACGTCCTTTCCGGTCTCCTCGACATACCCGACGCCCGAGTATCCGAGTCGCACCGGGAAGCTCTGACGTGCCTGAGTGTTCGGCTGACCGACAAGGCAGGAATATTCGGTTCCCGCGCTGACGGCGGTGTATTCGGTGCGGACGAGAATTTCGCCGCCGCCGGGATGACGGATCCCGACATCAATAAGCTCAGCCCTGCCGGGGGCTGTGAAGACTATCGCCGGATTTTCCATACTGACTCCTCCTGTCATTTTTTGAACCAGTCGCCGTACGGAAGGCCGCCGAGCGTGCGTCCGCCGTCGACTATGTAATTCTGTCCGGTGAGGAAGGACGCCTCGTCCGACGCGAGGTAGTTTATCATCGAGGCGACCTCCTCGGGTTCGCCGCAGCGGCAGAGGAAGGTATTTCCGTTCGCCATTCCCGGACGTGTCATAATCGGCCCCGGCGAGACGATGTTTACGTTTATCCCCTGACGTCCGACCTCCATAGCAAGCGACTTCGTGAAGGACATGAGTCCGCCCTTTGAAGCCGAGTAATCAACTCCGCCCGCCGCGCCGACGATTCCCGCCGCCGAGCCTAAGAAGATGATTCTTCCGTACTTCGCCTTTATCATGTAATTTATCACCGCGTGGCAGATGTAGATGGCTCCCATGAGATTGAGATTTATCCCGAATCTGACGCGCGAGATATCGATATCGGCGAAGTTTCCCGGCTGGTTCAGGATTCTGGCCGACGATCCGCCCGCGCAGGCGACGAGGATGTCGATCCGTCCGTATTTTTCATAAACCGCGTCGGCCGCTCTCTTGCAGGCGTCGTAGTCGGTGACGTCGAGTCCGACTCCCATTCCGCCGAGTTCCTTCGCGGTGCTTTCCGCCGCCTCGCCACTGAGGTCGGCGATCACCGGGATGATTCCCTCCTTTGAGAATCTCTCGGCCGCCGCCTTTCCGATTCCCGACGCGCCGCCGGTGATTATCGCGACACGCTTACTTTCTGACATCTCTTGACGCCTCCCTTAAAATCGTCACGGCCGACCGTATCAGCGGCTGTGTGGCCGTGCTGTTCGTTTCGTATCTCTGGTTCGCGAAGACAAGGCAGTTGCCGAGCATCGCTCCGGTGATTCTCGTGAGCCGCCCGGCCTTTCCGGTGGCAAGGCAGACGAACGGCGTGTGAAGCCGCTTCTTAAGCTCGTTTATCGCCGCGAGCATCTCTATCGCGTGGTCGTAATCGTCGTCGCCGCAGGTCGAGACGATCTTGATTATATCGGGTCCGCGCTTTTCCATCTCAAGCGCGAGCGAGACGATCTCCTCGGTCGAAAGCTCAACCCAGACGTGAGACGAAAGCAGAACCTCGCCGCCCATCGAGTGGATTTTCGCGATAAGCTCCTTCTGCTTTTCGACCGCCGCCGGGTCAAGCGTGATCTCGCAGGGATTCTTCTTCGCGAACAGAAGCTCTGATCCCGCAAGGCTCGCCTTCGGGTCAGGGTCGAAATAATCGGCCTGAATGTCGACTCCGGCCGCGCCGCATCTTATGGCGCGGAGAAGTCCCTCAATCCGCTTCTCCTCGGAAGCGGCGGGCGTGTTGTACGGCGTCCCCTCGCGGTAAAAAAGCGCGAGCGTCGGCTTTGAGGTCGACGAGAAGATTCTCGTCAGTGTCGCCTCGTCGCGCTGATTCTCGGGGAGCCAGTGGATATGCAGATCGAACGCGTCCGCGCCGTCGGCCTCGCTGTTATAGATGTTCGCGATATCCTCGTCAGCCGATCTTCCTCTCAGGACGCCGACGACAAACGGCCGGCGGAGCTGATTAACAAATGACATAAAATCTCCTTTCAGAGCACGCGCTCCACGGAAAACCGGAGAGCGCGGATTTTTTTAATGATCGATCTCGGAATACTTCTCAATCATATTCGCGAGAGAGGTCTTGAATTTCTCCTCATTGGACGCGAAGGTGGACGCTATGTCGGTCGTGTTGGTGTCGTAGAATCTGAAATAGCTGTTCGGCGCGCCCTCAAGCGAGGTTCCGTAGACGAACAGGAAGTCGAACGCCGCGCCGTCGCGGATGATATCGAGCATCTCGGCGATATCGTCATCGCGCGCGTACTTATCCTTCAGCGCAACCTCGTAGTATTTCGGGACGACCATCTGATTTGTGAAGTAGGACATTGTCTCCATGACCTTCGAGGTGAGGTCGATATCCTTTGTCGTCGTCGGGACGAAGAGCATCGCGGTCGAGGTTCCGAGCTGGGAGATATACTTCTCCTGATTCTCGTCGTACTTAGGCATCGGGAGGATTCCATAATCGTCCTTCATGTCGCGGAGATATTCGGTCGAGTAGATGAAGTTGCACATCGTGGCGACCGTGCCGTTTCCGAAGGTGATCATCGTTTTGTACGACTTATCGTCGATCGTCGACATACGCATATTGCCCTCGGCCATATGGAAGGTGCGGAGCTTTTCAAAGGCCGAAATAAACTTCTCGGTGAGTCCGAGGTATTCTGGCGTTCCGTCCTTGCCTATGCGGACGACGTCGAGCTGACGCGAGGTCTGGAAGGTTCCGCAGGGAACGTTTTCGCCGAGGAAGGTGAGCTGGTCGGTCTCGTCAAACTTTCCGTCGCCGTTGAGGTCGTTCGACATTCCGGAGCAGAGAGTCGTGAACTTGTCAAGTGTCCACTCGTTATTGCGGACAAGCTCGTAGGGATTCGGAGCCTTGTACTCATCCCAGATCCGCTTGTTGAAGTAGATGACCGTCATATCCTTGTAGAGCGAGAGCGAGGCGTCGCCGATGAAGCCGTAGAGCTTTCCGGCGCAGGAGAAGCGGTCGTACATATCGGCGATCCACCACGGATGATCGAAATCGCAGTAGGTGAGCGACTTTCCGTCCATGAAGTAACCGTCGGCGGCGATCGGCATCGTGCAGACGGTTATTCCCGAAATGAGGTCATACTCGGACGCGCCCGACATGACGTCGCTCTTGATTAGCCCGTTGAAGACGTCGCGGGTATTCCACGCGCCGTCCTGAACCGAGAACTCAAGGCTTATTCCGAGATAATCCTCGACGGCCTTGTTCTTTGTGTAAACGGCGTCGCTGACCACGTCTCCGGTTTCCTCCTCGGCGTCGTATTCATAGGACTTCGAGGTGTTGATTAGCATCGTGAAGGTCTTTCCGCCGTTGTCTTCCTTGTCAAATCCGATTATGTCGGCGGTCGAGAGAACGGTGGTTTCATCGTCTGCCTTTGGCGTTGTCGAGTCGTACGGCGTTCCGGCACCGTCTCCGCATCCGGCGGCAAGCAGGGTCATGAGTATTGCGAGCGCGAGTGAGAATTTTCTTTTCATGGTGTTTCCTCCGAAAAATTTGCGATATTGACTTATAGACTTATGAAAATATTTTAACACGGATTTTACAGAAAGTAAATATAAAATTATGCCTGATTTAAGATTTTGTCTTACAGATTCTTGACAAAACGACCGGAATGTGGTATCATTTAATGGAAAGGAGCTGATGTCATGTACGATTTTGATCTCTCTCGCGTCACGGTCACCGGAATAACCTACGCCTCAAAATTCAATCCCGCGCCGCATTACGAGCGGTACGGGCGGCCGCATTTCGGAATATTCTATAACGCGCTCGGAAGCTGCCGCGCCGTGAGTGACGGTCAGAACGTGCTTTTCGACCCGCTTCACGTCGTGCTTCTCCCCAAGGACTCGACCTACAGAATCGACGTTGAGTCGGCCGCGCTCGCGTATGTGATCGAGTTTGACTGCGCGGACGGCTTTGTCTGGGACAAAAACCGGATTTCAAGCTGGACGCTTCGCGACGCGGCACTCATCGCCTCGCTCTTCACCGAGGCCGAACGGATCTGGACATTTAAGAAAACCGCTTATTTTCCGCGCTGTATGTCGATCCTCTACAAGATATTCTCCGAGCTTGAGCGCGAGAGCGTCTACGTCTCGTCGCCCGGACGCGAAAAGCTCCGCGCCGCGCTGGCCTGCGTCGAGTCGAGAATCGCGGATCCCGATCTCTCGGTCAACGACCTCGCGGACGCCGCCGGGATGAGCCGCTCGTATTTCACAAGACTTTTCACCGAGGTCTACAACATCCCTCCCGCGAAATATCTCGCGATGATCCGGCTTGAAAAGGCGAAGGCCCTGCTCTCCGAGGGTGGACTCTCGGTCGGCGAGGTCGCCGAGAGCGTGGGATATTCAAGCCTTTATTACTTCTCGTCGGCCTTCAGACGACAGACAGGGGTCTGCCCGAGCGAGTTCGCCGACGGACGCCACTGAAAATAACGGGATAAAAATTCTCAGAACCTCTTGACAAATTCACATTTTTCGTGTATAATTTATCCATAACTATCAACAAGCAGAAAGGAAATCCTCCGCCGCGGCGGGGGAAAGGTAAAAAATGAAAAAATACACTGTGCCAATACTCTCGGCACTCCTGTTAGGAGGTATCCTTATGTCAGCGTCATGCTCAACAAAGCCCGCCGAATTCACGGGCGAAAACGAATCCTTAAAGCCGCTCTATGATCTCGGTCTTGTCGGCGAAGGCGCGTCGATCGAACCCGACCGCGAACTCACCTTCGCCGAGGCGGTAATGCTCGCCGCGCGCGTCCACGCGAATGAAAACGGCAAGTCGGTTCCGAAATCGGGAAGCGAATGGTACGACTCGTATCTTTCCTACGCGAAGAAGAACTCGCTCATCGACGAGATCCCCGAGGATCCCGAACGTCCGGTTCTCAGGTACGAGCTCGCGAAGCTCATCTCGGCCGTCACCGAGCTTCCGAAGGTGAACGAGATCACGTCGGTTCCCGACACGGCCGGAACCGATTACGACAACGCCGTCCTTGAACTCTACAATTCCGGAATCACGCTCGGAGTCGACAGCCGCGGAGACTTCCTCCCCGGTTCGAAGATCACGACCTCCGACGCCGCGGAGCTCTATCTGCGCGCCCTCGGCGAAAAGGAGCCGATCACCGGAACCCTTGACAAGGTCACCGACGACGACGCCTACAAGATGGTCATAAACTCGGCGTGGAACGCGATTAAGGAGGGAATCTCCTCGGGCTGGACGCTCGACAACCGCGGCGGCGTGCCGAGAAAGTCGCTCTTCTCGAACTACGGCGCGCTCTCCGACATCTCCTCAAAGGCCGGAACCGCGCTCATCCGTCATCTCAACAAGACCTCGACCGGTACTCTCGATCTCTTCACCAAGGTCAACACCGACGGCGCGGACGGGGCTTATCTTGAGTTCAGAAACGAGGCCGGCGAGTCGGTCTGGCAGGTCATGGCAAAGAACGGCGCGTGGAATTACCGTAACGCCGACGGAAGCTATACCGAGATAATGAAGCTCGGAACCGAAAAGCTCTTTGAGTTCCGGGTCAAGGTCGATCTTGACAACCGCCGCACGATAATCAACATAAACGGCACCGACTGCGGGACATTCCCGCTCGCGGTCACCGGAGACGAGTGCGACGTCTACAACTTCCGCTTCGCCACGACCGACGAGGGAACCTCGTATCTCGCTCCGGCCGCCGTACAGATCAACGCCAACTACGCGCTCAACGAGCCGTTCTCCTACACCCTGAACGGAAAGCCCTTCGGCTGGACGCTCGCGCGCGCGTCGGTTCAGAACGGTGTCCTCAGCGTGCCGAAAAACGGTTCGGCCGACGTGAACTTCGATCCGGTCACCGGAAAGGCGATCGCCGAGTTCATGTATCTCTACAGACGCAACGACGGCATCAAGGTCTCGGTTGTGTCCGGAAACGAGCCTGTCGCGCTCTTCTCGACCGACAAGGAAGGCTTCAACGTGAACGACACCAAGGTTTACAAGTGCGACTACGCGAACCTCTGGTACAGACTCAGATTCGAGCTTGACTTCGCCTCGCAGACAATGCTTGTCAAGGTCAACGGACGCGACGCGATGACTATTCCCTTCGCAAAGTACACGACCTCGATCGACGGCTTCTCGGTGAAGAACGACGGAAACATGACGGTCTCGCTTGACAACTTCAAGGCCTTCCGTATGTTCGAGCGCGAGGATTACGTCCCCGCCCCGGTCATCCCCGAGGACAAGGACGGCTATATCGTCGGAATGAACGTCTGCTCGCTCTGGCAGAACGGCGCGCACTTCGGCTGGTCGTGCATCTCGCCCTATGACGATCCTCACCCGGTTCTCGGCTACTACGACGAGGGCAACCCAGAGACGGCCGACTGGGAGATCAAGTACATAACCGAGCACGGAATCGACTTCCAGGCCTTCTGCATCTACATGGGTCAGTCGTCCGAGCCCCAGCGTCCCGGAACCGAGCATCTCTACGACGGCTTCATGAACGCGAAGTACTCGAGTCTCTCGAAGTTCTGCGTCATCTGGGAATGCGCCAACGCCGGAAGCCCGAACTCGATGGACGAGTGGAAGCTGAATTACGTTCCGTATTTCATCGAGAACTACTTCAAGGATCCGAGACACATCACGGTCGACAACCGTCCGATCCTCTGCGTCTTCGGAACCGACAAGCTCGCGAGCCGTCTTGGCGGCAACGCGAAGGTCAAGGAAGCGTTTGACTACCTTGAAGAAGAAATCAAGAAGTACGGCTTTGACGGAATGATCTACCTCGCCTGCGGCTCCGCGAACTCGAACATCGCGGCGATGGGCTTTGACGGCTGCTACGCCTACAACTGGGGCAACAGCGGATATCAGCTCAAGACCAACACCGCCTCGATCACCGCCAGCGCGAAGAAGGGCACGCCCTACACCGTCCCGACGATCAGCGTCGGCTTCAACAGCATCCCGTGGCACGGAATCCGCTATCCGATGATGTCTATGACCGACTACGCGGCGGCTCAGGAGTGGATCAAGACCGAATATCTCCCGACCTACCCGAAGGAAACCTGGCAGAAGAAGCTCCTCATGCTCTCGACATGGAACGAGTACGGCGAGGGAACCTACATAATGCCGACGACCGACGAAAAGGGCTTCGGATACCTTGACGTCCTCCGCGAGGCCTACACCTCGGCAAAGGCTGACGCGTCGGTAAACACCGTCCCGAATGAAAATCAGCTCTACAGAATCAATCACCTCTACCCGCAGTATCTCCATCTTCTCAGAAGAAACGGCGACTACACCGAGGCGATAAATCCCGACATTCTCACTTCGGTCTACACAATCGACTTCTCTGAAAAGCGCGACGGATATCTCGGTGGAATCGGAAGCTCGTCCTATGGCGACTACGGCGTGACCGGAAAGTCGACGAACAACGACCCGATGATAATCCTCAATTCCGTAGAGTCGATCGACCTTGACGAAATCGACTTCATACGCGTAAAGGCAAAGCTTGAAGAAGGCTCGACAATGCAGATGTTCTTCCTTACAAACACCGACAAGGCGTGGAACGAGACCAAGGGCAAGACCTTCACCGCGTCGAACGAAAACGTGCTGACCGACTACTACATCCGCGCAAGCGAACTCAAATCCTTCACCGGGCAGCTCGCGGCGTTCCGCGTTGACCCCTGCTCGACCGAGGGCTCGACCTTCACGATAAAGTCGATAGAATTCCTCAAGGAAGACACATCGAACTCGGTCTCGAAGACGATGATCATCGACGGCAACACCTTCACTCAGAAGCTCCGTCCCGAGTACAACGAGAAGAACGAGCTCTGCTTCGCCTTCGACCCGGCGATCGGACTCGACTTCGCACTCGGAAGCTACTACGAGTGGGACAAGGAAACAAAGACCCTGACCCTGAACTTCACCGATCACACCATCGTTTACAAGGTCGGCTCCGACACATACAAGCTCGACGGCACCGACAAGAAGCTTTCCTGTAAGCTTGGTGAGCTCGATAAGCTCCCGCTCATCCCGGTCGAAAGCCTCTGCAAGGATCTCGGCTACGAATACTCGTTCGAGGACGGCGTCATCACGATAAAGACCGACTACTACGACTACTACAACGCACATGGCGCAACACGCGTTCACGGTCAGTGGGAATTCAACCAGCTGGCCGACACCGAGGGCTGGACCTCCGGATCGATGCAGCTGACCGTAAAGGACGGCTATATGTCCTGCGAGTCGATGACTCAGTCGACCGACCCGATCATCAACTACGGCGAGGATATTGAGCTCGACGCCTCCAAGGTGACAAAGCTCGAATACCGCGTCCGCTACAACTACAAGGGTTCGGGTCAGCAGCTGACGATGTACTTCACGACCGACAAGGAAAGCGCGATGGACGAGGCGAAGACAATCAAGGTAAACCTCAAGGGCAGCAACTCGGGCGACAACTGGGAGACCTACACGGTCGATCTTAAGAACTTCCCCAAGTGGAGCGGAACGATAAAGAAGCTCCGTTTCGACCCCTTCAACGCCGTCGGACACATCGACGTCGATTACATCAGATTCATCGAGGAATAATTCTGACATAGGATCCGACAGAGAATAACCGTGCGAAAGCCCCGCGGCAGAAAGCCGCGGGGCGGATTTTATGATGGCGGAAATTCCGTGTTCAAAGCGTAAAGACGCGAAACCGCGCCCGGTTTGTACGCCGGGCGCGGGCTTTTCATTATTCAGAAGAGAATCAGCCGTTATACGCGTCCTCGTCGCAGATGACCGTGACGTCGGGATGCATATTGAGAACGGTAGCCGGGACGTTCGTGTCGATGACACCCGAAAGCATGGCCGCGAGCGCGTCGTGCTTCTCTTTGCCGCTTATGAGGATGACGATCCGCTTCGACTTCATGATCGGAGCGAGTCCCATCGTCAGCGCGTGATGCGGAACCTCCTCGGGCGACGCGAAGAAACGCGAGTTCGCCTCTACAGTCGACTCGGTAAGCGCGGTGAGATGTGTAGCCGCGACAAGCTTTTCGGCCGGCTCGTTGAAGCCGATGTGTCCGTTGCGTCCGATTCCGAGAACCTGAATGTCGATTCCGGCCGCCTCGACCGCCTTGTCATAGGCCTCGCACTCGGCCTTCGGGTCGGACGCCTCGCCGTTCATGACGTGAGTGTTCGCCTTGTCGATGTTGACGTGGTCGAAGAGATTCTCGTTCATGAAGTAGCGGTAGCTCTGCGGGTCGGTCGGCTTTATCGGATAGTATTCGTCGAGGTTGTAGGTCTTTACCGACGAGAAGTTGAGTTCCCCGGCCTTATACATATCGACAAGGCACTTGTACATTCCGACCGGAGTCGATCCGGTGGCGAGTCCGAGCGTGCAGTCGGGCTTGAGCGCGACGACTCCCGCGACCATGAGCGCGGCTCTTTCGGACATTTTCTGATAATCCCTGCAAACGATGAGTTTCATTTTTCTTTTCCTCCTGAAGATACTACCTTAATTATAATACATTCCGTCGGAATTTTCAAGAGAAGCGCAAGATAATGCAAAAAGTGGGCAATATCGTTACAAGTTCCTCTTCGTCCTGAAGGCCGTGAGAAGATTCTCAAACCAGTTGTCGCGCCGCGGGATTTGTCTCACCTCGCGCCACGAGAATTCCGGTCTGCCGTCCGAAAGCGTCACTTCGCAGACCCTGCCGGAGTGTTCCGTGTCGATCTCTGGCTGAGAGTCGGGGATAGAATCCGAGATGAGATAGGATCCGCGGCTCTTTCCGCCGTCCCGTATGTATTCGAGGATCGCCGAGAGGTAGACGTACTGTGTTATCAGAATGTCGCGGTTTATGAGAAGCTCAACGAGTCCGCGCGGCGACGGAGCGGAGTAGGAGCCGAAATTGTCAAGCTCGGCCTTCGTCTCCTCTATCGCTGTCCTTATCCCCGATTCCGGGCGTATGAAGGCTCCGACGCGGCTCATGCGCTCGCCGTATTCCCTCCGCTTCGCGAGAATTTCACTAAGCGCGGAGCCGGACGAGATCTCCGGAAGTGTGAAGCTTTCCGGAATGTCAATAAGGCCGGACTCGCAGTGAAGCAGAATCGCGTCGGCCGCGCGCCGGCTTCCGACCTGAGTCGAGTTCAGCGCGGTTCCGCCCGGACGGTGGATTCCGAAAACTCCCGCCGCTTCGCCGACGATATAGAGATTCTTAACCGAAACGCTCATGTAATCGGTGTCGACCTCAAAGCCGCCGTTGTTGTGCTGGGCGCAGATGTCGATTTCAAGCGGCTCGGTTTGAAGATCTATCCCGTGGCTCCGGTAGAGTTCGATCGCCTGCGGATTCATCTTCCGGAGACGTTCGATCGGCGTTCCGAGAAGCGCGCGAGAGTTCGAGAGGTAATTCCTCGGCTCGTCCTCCAGAAGCGAGAAGTCGAAATTCCCGCCCGCCGCCGAGGGGTTCCGCCTGAAATCCATGAAGACCCTCCGTCCGGCAATGCGCTCCCTGAAGATCGCGATATCGACGAACGACGATTCGTTCCCCGACGCGCGGTCGAGCTTTACCGGGTCAAACGGCCACTGGTAGCCCTTTCTGAAAACCGCCGTGAAGAGCTTTTTCGGGTCGGTGAAGGTTTCGGTGAGGAATTCGCGCTCTGTGCCGTCATCGCCGACAGAGTAGTACCTCGGGATAACCTGCTGATAGGTTCCCGAGAGATTCCAGCGGAACTTCACCGACGCGATTCCGTACTGACTCTCGGTCAGGTTGACCCCGGCCGCCCCGGCCTCGAAAAGCACGCCGTGAGCGCAGGTCTGACTCTCGGGATATACGGTCGACGCGTAGATCGCCGAGGGTCCCCCGGCCGCCCAGATGATATTCTTCGCTCTGAAAAGCACGAGTCCGTAGCGGTTCGTGTCGTCGTCGGGGCAGATCGCGAGGAGTCCGGCCGCGCGGCGTTTTTCACCGGAAGACGTACCGGAATCGTAGGTCAGGAGCTTCACGACGCGATAGCCGTCGAAGATCGGGATATGCCTTGACATAACCGAGCGTTCGAGGGCTTCGGTCATGTATTTTGACGTGAGCGGTCCGCAGGAGGTCGCGCGGGTGCGGGTGTCGTGGTCGGTCTGATAGCCAGCGAACTCGCCGAAATCGTTGTATGGAAACGGAACGCCGAGGTCGACGAGCCGCAGAAACGCGCGGGTACTCCCGGCCGCCTCACAGAGCGCGAGATCGCCGTCGACGCATCCGCCGTCAAAGAGCGACTCTGCCATGTCCTCAACCGAATCGGGCGTCGAACCCGAGAGCGTCAGCTTATAATAGGTCTGCTTGTCCGACCCGGTGTTGCGCGAGGTTCCCATCTTAAGTCCCTCGGTGACGATGACGACTTCCCCGCCGCCCGCGGCAATGAGATCGGCCGCGTTGAGTCCGGCCGCGCCGCTTCCGACGACGATCGTTCCGGCTTCATAGACTCTGACATTCTCAACGCGTCCGTTCACCGTGAGCTTTTTCATTCCGGACGCGATTTTCTTTTCGGAAATAATCATAATCTTGAAAGCGTGAAGCCGCCGTCGATATTCATGACGCTTCCGGTCGTGTAGGCGAAGTAACCTTCGGCGAGCGCGTATACGGCCTTCGCGATGTCCGCGGGCTGCCCCATCCGCTTTATCGGGAGAAGTCCGCCGTCGATCATCTTTTCGTACTTATCCTTGACGCAGGCCGTCATGTCGGTCTCAATGATTCCGGGGCGGAGCTCGTAGACGTTGATTCCGTACGCGGCGAGCTTGTCGGCGAAGAGCTTTGTGACCATCGAGAGTCCGGCCTTTGAGATGCAGTATTCGCCGCGGTTTAAGCTCGAAGTCTCGGCCGAGATCGAGGTGATGTTGATGATCATGCGGCTTACGTCGGTTTTTCGGTCGATGAGATACTTCGCGGCGGTCTGGCACATGAAGAAGGTGCCTTTCAGGTTTATCGAGAGAAGGCGGTCAAGGCTCTCCTCGGTCATTTCGAGAAGATCCTGTCTGACGAGCGGAGCGCATCCGGCGTTGTTGACGAGGATATCGAAGCCGCCCTCTCTTTCGGCGGTCTCAAAGATTCTTTCGCGGCATTCCGGCTTTGAAATGTCGGCCGCGACATAGACCGATTCGGGGGACAGCGATTTAAGCTCGCTTATGTATTCGCTGACGGCCTCAGGCTCGCGGGTTCCGACCGCGATTATCTTATAGCCCTTTGAGGCTAGGAGCGTAGAGATTCCGCGGCCGATTCCGCGCGACGCTCCGGTAACTATTGCTGTTTTCATGGTTATCCTTTCATGAGGCATACCCAGCGGGGAAGCCCCCGCGGGCAGACGTCAGGGTTAGTTTCTGCTAAAAAGTTTATTTCGGTTCTGTCATGAGGGATTCGCGCTCCGCGCTCATCCCGCTCAGGCTACGCCTTCGCCTAAAGTGACAAGCGCAATTTACCGTAACAAAGTCGACGGAGGAGACGCGAACGCGGGCAGAAACTTCAGAATTTACTACATAAATGTCGTGACGTCCGCCCGCGGGTGCTCCCCGCCTTGTCAACAGGTCAGGGTAAAAGGTGGTGGTTTTTACCACCTTTTAACCCTGTTGACTGCCAGGAAACCAGGAAAGGAAAATACTATATATATACCAAATTTTCCTGGCTTTCCTGGAAGGTAGGGTTTGTTTCCACATCGCTTGTTTCGTGTCCATCAAATATCCACCGTCACGAAAGCGGCTTCTACTTTAGGTGAGGGCGATAAGCCCGAACGGGTGAAGGAGTGACCGCGCAGCGGTAACTCCGAATCCCTCCTGACAGAAACGTGATAATCGATTCAGCACTACCTAACCCTGACGTCCGAGTGCAGGGTCGCACCCTGCGAGTATGGCTGATTTATAGATCGGCGCGTAGATTTTTCCGTCTCGGACCGGACATCCGGTCGTCGTGAAGGCGCGCATAAGCTCAGTGCATTTTCCGCAGGTGACACAGCACTTGTCCGGCTTCATTTCAGCGTTTATCAGATCCTTCGCGAAGCCGTCGTAGGCGAACGCCATGCGCCCGAAGCCCGCCGCCGAGATCATACCCGCGCCGACCGCTCCCGCCGCAAGATAGGGCGCGAACTGCCGCAGGAAGGTGTATCCCGTGCCGATGAAGGTTATGTCCGGGAAATCCTTTTGCAGGATCGCCGCGCCGTTTATCATCCTCGCCACGCCGACAAGCGGATGCTCCGGCGGCTCGTATCCGCCCTTGCAGTAGGGACGGTTGACGTGCGGATTATAGTAGGGCGTTCCCATCGTCACATTGATCAGATTCACCCCAAGCGCGTGAATGTCCCCGATGAGCCTTATCGCCTCGGTCGGATCGAATTTTGTCAGATCGTCCTTGTCGTCTCCGAAGCCGTAGGGGTAACCTATTCCGTCGTGTACGCCCAGACGGGTCGCCACGGCCATGTCTCCCGCCACCGCCTTCACCGCCACTATAACGTCGCGGTAAAGCCTTGTGCGGTTCTCATACGAGCCGCCGTAGCGTCCCTCGCGCGTATAGGCCGAGAGAAGCTCGCTCATGAGATATCTGTGGCAGGCCTTGATGTCGACTCCGTCAAACCCGGCTTCCTTCGCCAGCTTCGCCGCCTTTACGTACTGCGGGACGAGCGAATCGAGGTATTCGTCGGTGACGACCTTATGCTCGGCCGGGATATTGAACGGCTTGTTAAGCACCGGATTGTGATACGCGATTATCGGCGCGGGCTTGTTTTCGGGTCTCGAAAAGCGTCCTGAATGAGTCAGCTGGCAGATCACGGGCGCGCCGCCGGTCTTCTCGTGAAGCTTTTCGATAAGCCGCTTGAACGAGTCGACATTCTCGTCGTTTATCCAGAGCTGACGATTATTCGAGCGCGACTCGTCTGAAATCGCGACGGCCTCGAACCAGTAAAGCCCAGCGTCGCTGTCGGCGAATCTCATATAGCGGCGTTCGGTAAGCTCGGACGGACCGCCGTCGGGCGCGCTGTCAAAGCCCTCCATCGGGTGAATCGCGACCGAGTTCTTGAAATGAAGCTTATCGCCCTTGACGTCAAAGCCCTTCGCCAGCACCGACGTGTCCTCCGAGAGCGGGAGGTCAAGTCCGAGCATTGTGAGATCGGCCTTCACGTCGTCGAGCGTCTTATAATTAAAATTAAACATATCGTTTCCTCCATTCGTTAAGAGTTTTCGCGTCGGAAACGAACTGGCTTTCCGAGTCGTCCTTCACAAATTCCATTAAAAGCGCGTGATCGCGGCCGTCGTTTATCACGTCGAGATAGCGGCTCCAGCGATCCGAGAAATCGGCGAGCGGATATCTTATACAGCTCCCGCTCCTCGCGTCCCAAGCGAAGACGTGGATATTCGAGACACAGTCAATGACGGTTCTGAGCGCGGCGACGTTGTAGTCGGTGTCCTTCCCTTGATCGGGCTGGAAGTAGAGCGAGACGTTGTCCATTCCGATCTCATCGATAAGCCGCCTTGCCGACCCAGGCTCATCTGTCAGCGTTCCGGGATGATACTCAAAGCTTATCGTAAGCCCGGCGTCCTTCGCGGCCTTCGCTATGAGCTTCGCCTCGCCGACCATCGACGCGCGGACGTCAGGGCTCACCGAGCGGCTTCCGTACTTTCCGCAGCGTCCCGCCCAAACGCGTATATTAGGCGCGCCAAGTGCCTTCGCGGCCTTTATGTAGCCGTCAAATTCCGCCTCGGGCGACTCATTCCCGCCGAGCGTATAGTAGGAGCCGTAGGAGATGATTGAGACGCCGTTTCCGGCCGCGAGAGACGCGATCCGGCGGCAGTTTTCAAGGTCATCCTTCGGCGCGTGAACGTCCGAGCCGACCTCGACGCAGTCGAGCGAGTTCGCCCTTGCGAGGGAGATTATCTCGTCGATCGTTTTCTTTCTGAACGTCACCGAGACTATTCCGGTTTTTAACATATTGCGTTGTCATTCCTTTCTGAAAATTCAAGTAATAAGCGTGAGGGATAAGCTCTTTACCTGCAAAGGTCGCGCAAACCATTACGCTGTTCTCTCGGCAGGTGAGCCGCAGGCGAACGGGTGAAGGAGTGATCACGTAGTGATAACTCCGAATCCCTCCTGACAGAACCACGATAATCGATTCAGCACTACCTAGCCCTGACGTCCGAGTGCAGGGTCGCACCCTGCCAGCGAGGGTTTCCCCGCCACCGTCATGAAAGCAGCTTCTGCTTTAGGTGAGGGCGGTAAGCCCGAACGGGTGAAGGAGTGATCACGTAGTGATAACTCCGAATCCCTCCTGACAGAACCGCGATAATCGATTCAGCACTACCTGACCCTGACGTCCGAGTGCAGGGTCGCACCCTGCCAGCTAGGCCATGGTTTCAAGCATTTTCAGTGAGACGCCCCACTTCGTCTTTTCACCGTTCTTCCAGCGGCCGAATTCCTCGGCCATGTAGTCGCCCATTCTCGCTACCTCGTCACCGAGCGACCCTGCGATGTGGGGCGACAGGAAAACGTTCGGAAGCGTGTATAATCTGCTGTCCGGCTTCGGCGGCTCGGGCATCGTGACGTCGAGAAGCGCGACTCTCGCAGGCTCGGCCTCAAGCGCGGAAATCAGATCGTCCTCGACTACCTGCGCGCCGCGTCCCGTGTTGATGAAGACCGCGTTCGGCTTCATCAGATCAAAAAGCTTCTTATTAAGCATCCCGACCGTCTGCGGATTGTTCGCCAGATGATTCGAGATGACAGTGCATTCCGAGAAGAGCGTTTCGAGCGATACCTTAGTGACGCCGAGTCCGGCCGCTCTTTCGTCGGGGAGGAATGGGTCGAACGCGAGGATTTCAAGCCTGTAGGCCTTCAGCATCTTCGCGACCAGCGAGCCGATCATGCCGATTCCGATCAGTCCGACCTTGTTCCCGAAATTTCCGGTGTAATACCCGCCGAAAGAACGGTTGTCCCACGCCTTTCCGGGTATGTGATGGAAACGCTGGAAGTATCCCTTGTTCGCGAGGATTATCTGCGCGACGGTGAATTCGACGACCGGAACCGCGTTCGCCGCCCACGCGCTGAAGACCTCAACGCCCGACTCGATGAAGGGACGCGCGAAATACTGCACGCTCCCCGCGCCGTAGAATACGGCTCTCAGCTTCGGAAGATATTCCTTTATCTCCCCGGCGGTCAGCGGGAGCATTCCCCACGTCGAGAAGATAACCTCGGCCTCCTTAAGGTCGGGTCGGGACGGAAGCTCGGCGGCTCCGGTCACGGGCGGCAGGAACTCAAGCTCCGCCTCAAGCGTTTTGCGTGTCTCTCCGGTGTAGATCTCATCGATCTTCTTTATTCCGGAGGTCATGAATATGGCTTTCATTAGACTCATATCCTTTCTGAATTTATTATATAGATTATACCATGTATTTTCCGGTTCGTCAAGTGCTTTTTCACGATATTTTTTGTCCGTTACGCACTGTTTTTCACGTCTCGCGCACGTCAAAACCGTCAACAAGACGAAAAAATATCCGCCCCGGTCGGTTTTCATCTTTTGAAGTCCCGACATGGGCGGATTTATAAACTTTTTTCCGGCGCAAAAAGCCGTCAAGGTCGGAATTCGTCCGGAAATCTACAAAAAAACGTAAAACAGGTCGGATTTCTGAACTTATCCGGTCTCCTCGGAGGGCAAAAATCTTCCGCCATCGGGGATTTTCATGTACGTGAAGCGATCCGACCTTCCGGCGTCAAAGACAAGCGAGCCGCCTTCGATCCTGAAATAATAATTCCGCGTCCGGTCACTGAGTCCGGTGTCCGAAAGGTGAAGCGTCTTTCCGTCGACCTCCCAGCTTCCGATTCCAATGTAGCTGCTGAAGCCGCCCTCGTAGTAGGTAAAGGTGCCGTCCTCGTCTATCGTTACTATGAAATCGCCGCCGAAGCCCTCCTTTTCATAGGTGTAGACCTTCCCGGCGACCGAGCTTTGGCATCCGGAAAACAGCAGGCAGATTATGACAAGCAGAATGAATGACGCTTTTTTCATATGACGCTCCTTTAATCCGAAGTCAGGTACTTCGCCATCCGCTCGGGCTGGTCGAGAAACTGCTTCATCGTGCGGAAAGCCGAAGTTTCGCGGTAGGTCACCTCGGCGATTGAGTCCTCGCGAAGCTCGTAGATCCTCGCGCCCGGATAGGCCAGCAGAATCGGCGAGTGGGTCGAGATGATGAACTGCGATTCCCTCTCGCAGAGATCGTGCGTCAGAGTCAGCATCGCCATTACCCTTGACGCCGAGAGCGCGGCCTCAGGCTCGTCGAGGATATAGAGTCCGTTTCCGAGAAACCGGTTCGTCATCAGCGCGAAGAAGCTCTCGCCGTGCGACATTTCGTGAAGCGATCTCCCGCCGTAGCCCGAGATCAGCTTCGGCGACGCCGCAGGCTGGTTATCGAGATTCTCAATCTCGGTCGCGACGTTGTAAAAGCTCTCGGCGCGCAGAAAATATCCGTCGCGCGGACGCTTTAACGTGCGCTCGATCCGCAGAAAATCCGCCAGCATCGAATGCGAACGCCGGGTAGAAAAGTCGAAATTCCTC
This sequence comes from uncultured Eubacteriales bacterium, assembly GCA_934503195.1. GTDB lineage: Bacteria > Bacillota > Clostridia > Oscillospirales > CAG-272 > Flemingiibacterium. The sequence goes on along the minus strand of CAKSVM010000017.1, from coordinate 23,090 downwards.
GAACCGCCCTCGGCGTTGAAGCCGCAGAGAATCGCGATCGCCTCGGTCAGCGTCGACTTTCCGGTGCCGTTCTCGCCGACGATGAAGGTCACGTCGGCAAACTCCAGTCTGTCAAGATGCCTCACGACCGGAAGATTCTTTATATATCCCTCGCCCGCGGGGAAGTGGAAATTCTCCAGAGTCTCGCGGCAGAGCGAGACGGCGTTCACGTAGCGTCCCATTTGTCAGTAGATCACAGTCGACGACGCGAGTTCCCGCTCGGCCGCCGCGGCGTAACGGTTATAGATGGCTGTCAGCGAGGAAGACGACGTCACGGCCGAGCGAACCGCCTCGTACGACGCCGGGGCGAGATTATCAAATCCCGACGACATCATGGCCGTGAAGTCGGAGGAAGGATTTTCGAGAATGATTCCGAGCATATTGACCGACTGATTGTCGCGCAGATAATAATCGCGCAGGGTTGAGAAGTATATGTCCTCGATATAGCCGTAAGACGCGGCGTTCAGGGCTTCGAGAATCAGCCCCGAGGTCTCGGCGTTCGGAGTGTTTGAAAGCGCGCAGAAGACCGGGGTGTCGGACGAGATCGGCGAATAATAATCGGTCTGCGCGTCGTCGAACTTCGGCATCGGGAGGATTCCCCACTTTGTCTTCGAGTCGGCGAGGTCGGCCGCGCGCGAGAGCTTTCCGGTGAAAAGCGCGAGCTTTCCCGAACCGAAATCGTCATACGCGCCGCTCTGGAGATAGGTGTTGTCCGAAAAGATCAGCGAATATAATTTATCGACGACATTACCGGCTCTGGCTGACATTGAGTAGTCGTCCATATAATCGAGCGTCGGAAGCTGTCCCTTCGCGTTCGTCACGTAGATGAGTCCCATCGACGCGGCGATCCTGTCGATATATTCCGCGCGGTCAGAGTCCGAGCTGTGACCCGAGACTCCGTCAATCGACGAAGCGGCCTTCGCGGTCTCGGCGTACTTTTCGAGCGTCCAGCCGCCCGACTTCACGAGCGAATAGAGATCTTCCTCCACAAGCCCGCGGTTGAAGTAGACACAGGAAAGCCCATCCGGGTCAGAGGTCGCGGCTCCCGAGACGGCGAGAAGCGAATCGCCGAGTATCGCCGCGCGGTTAAGGCTTTCGGAATAGTATTCGCGCGAATAATCGGTGAACGGCAGGCTGTACATATTCGCGAGAATCCCGGCGGCGTAGAAGGCTCCGACCATATTCTGCGGGATCGCGAGGAGATCGGCGTAGTACATATCCGACGCGTAGGCCGCCTTGGCGTCGGCGAGCATCGCGGCGGCGTCGACCGGGTTCGCGATGATCTTCGTGCGGTATTTTTCCTCGACCGCGCGGGTCATGAGGGTTCTGGCGGCGACGACCTCGCTGTCGGTCTCGCCCGACGGGCAGATAAGCCGTCCGTCAACCGCCGTCGCGACAATGACGCTCGACGCGCTGAGATCACGGTATACAAGGTTTCCGAGTCTTTCCTCCGACTCGGCGCGCAGATCGCGGGGCGGGGTCGTCTCTGGCGGATCGGTTTCGGGAGGAGCCGTGGTTTCGGTACCCGGCGCGGTCGTGTCGTCGGGAAGATCGGTCGTATCCTCCGGATGGTTGAAGACTATGAAGCCGCAGGAGGTCTGCGCAAGCGACAGCGTCAGAACGAGCGCGGCCGTCACAAGTCTCACGTTTTTTCGTTTCATTTCGGATTTTTCCTCTGTTTTTTGAAAATTCCGCTCTTTCGCGGGAACAAAACTTACAATATTTCGTCTTATGTATAAGACAGGACGTCAGAGCCACGCCTCGACGCAGTTTATCGAAAAGCCCTTGGCCGAGAAATTGCGCTCGTACTCGGTCTCGATGTTGTCGGCGTTGTATTCGCTGTTATGGAGATCGTAGGTGAGGTTTTCGAGTCTGAAGCCGCACTCGCGGAACTCGTCAAGCGAAAAGTCAAAGAGTCCGCGGTTGTCGGTCTTGAAGAAGATCGCGCCGCCCGGCTTCAGGATCCGCTTGTACTGTTCAAGGAAATCGCGGTGGGTGAGTCTGCGCTTCGCGTGTCCGGCCTTCGGCCACGGATCCGAGAAGTTGAGGTAAATCCGGTCGACCGAGTGGTCGGAGAAGACGTCCCAGAGCTTCGCCACGTTTCCGATTATGAATCTGACGTTCGTGAGCTCACGCGATTTGCATTTCTCCATCGCGAGCATAGCGACGTCGGGGATGCGTTCGAGCGCGATGAAATTCACGTCGGGATGTCTCCCGGCCATGCCGCAGACAAAGTCGCCCTTTCCGCAGCCGATTTCAAGCCAGAGTGTTCCTTGTAAATTTTTGTCATTTTTGAAAATTTCCGGGCTGTTTTCGGTGGAAATCACCGTGTTTTGTATAATAAGCTCGGAACACGCTTCAATTCTTTCGGCTCCGTGTTTTTTTTTTCGCATTCGCATATTGCAATTTGCTCCTTTTTTTGTTATAATATACTTGTGAGGTCAGAAGTCCCGCCTCCGAAGAGTTCGTTACAGAATATTATACCACACATGAGGACGGATTTGAAGTATAATTTGAAAATTTTTCGGAATTTCAGCATAAAAATACAGGAAGGTGATGTAACAAGATGACAGACAAGCAGGATTTCCTCGAAAAGCTCCACGCCGCGCTCATCGAACGCGACATTTCCGAAACCGACATCGCGCCCTATCTCGAACGCTTTGACCGATTCTACGACCGGATGGTGAATGACCCCGAAAACGCCACTCCGGAGCTTTTAAGCGACATCGACCGTATCGCCGACAATATCGCCGAGCAGGTCTCCGAGCGTTACGACGAGATCAACCGGCTCGCCGAGCGGACACTGACCGTCGACCGGGTGAAGGATCAGGGTGGGGACGCGTCCCGGGACGTCGGCGTCAAAGAGGCTCCCAAAAGCCCCGACGACCGGAATGAATCCGGATCCCCCGCCCCGGGGCAGGCGGTGGAAATGTCCGGTCAGACGCCCGAAGACGATCCCGCGCTCTCAGAAGAATATGACGGCGAATCTCACGAAAACCGTCCGCCCGAATACATAGACGAGGAGCCTTCGCCGAGCGGCACGATCTTCTGGGTTCTCTGCGCGGTCAGTCTCCCGATCACGCTGCCGCTCGCGCTGGCGGGGATCGCGGTCTTCGCGGGGGGCTGGCTCGGGCTTCTGGGACTCATCATCGGCTCGATCGCGCTTCTTGTCTGCGGCGCGGCGGTCGGAACGGCTCTCGCGCTTGTCGGGATAATCTACGGAATCTCGCAGCTCTTCTCGGTCGTCCCGATCGGACTCTACGAGCTGGGACTCGGAATCATGATCGGAAGCGTTGTCATGTTCGCGGGGATTCTTCTCTATAACTTCGCGATAAGGCTTCTTCCGCTCATAATGCGTCTCTGGGGCAGACTCTTCCGTTACATCTGCGGAAGAATACGCGTCCTCTTCGGATTTCTCAGAAAGGAGTGTGCAAAGCTGTGAAACCCGCTTCGATAATTTTTCTCGTGATCTCAATCCTCTTCTGCGTCGGCGGCTATGCCTGCATGAGAATCGGGCAGAGCAAGGCCGCGTCTGAGGGAATCGACATCCTCGCCGGAACCGCCTCGAAGGACGAGGATTATCTCTACAGATATGAATATGACGAGGACAGCATCGGCAAGATCTCGATAAACGTCAAGGAAGCGACCGTCAACATAATCGGCGGCTCGTCAAAGGCTTATATCGAGCTTGTCAACTTCCCCGAGGGAATGTATGAGTTTTCAAGCTCAAACCGGATTCTCACGGTCAGCAACAACTCGGATTTCTCGCAGATCACCGACATGGCGTCGCTTGTCTTCAATTTCAAGGGACTGCGCAGTCTCGTGAACTACTATAATATACATGACCGTCCGAAAACGATCAACGTCTACGTCACCGACGAGCTTCCGGTAAACGTCTTCGACTGCAAGATAGAAAAGGGCGACGTCACGATAAAGGACAACTCCTCGCGCTCCGACTACAACGTGACAATCGGAAACGGAAATCTCACGCTTCAGAAAATCACGACCGACTCGGCCGCGGTGCTTGAGCTTGAAAACGGAAAGCTCATAATCGACGACTGCGCGATCGCCGATCTTAAGATAACCCACAAGAAGGGCGATTCGGAGCTTATCACGACGGCCGTGAGAAAGCTTTCCGCCGAGATCGGCGAGGGCGATTTCAACTTCGGCTGCCGCGACGACCTCTCGTATTACAATCTGAATCTCTTCACCGGGGTCGGCTCGGTGAAAATCGATGGAGCCGACAAGGGCGGATTCTATGAGGAAACCTCGCTCCCGACCGACTCGAAGTATGAGATCAACGTCACGAAAGGCGGCATAACCCTTAACTCCAACATGACAAGCGAATATTAAGGTCAGCGTGAAAGCGCGTGATCCTCTGAATATTATTATTTATTTAAGGAAGGTACAAAATGAGACACGAATTTTTACTCGACAAGGAATGGCGTTTTCTCCCCGGCGAGGGTGAGATCGAGGCACAGAAGACCCACTCCGACTCCTATTCCTCCTCAAAGGCCGGAAACGAGCGCGGAATCCCGAACATGGGCTTTGACGACAGCTCATGGCGCGTCGTGAACGTCCCCCACGACTACTTCACCGAGACAGAGTTCAGACCAGAGAACCTGATCTCTCACGGCTACAAGACCCGCCACAACGCGTGGTACCGCAAGTCGTTCTTAATCCCTGAGGAATACGCCGGAAAGCATATTTTCCTCTCGTTTGAGGGAACGGCAGTCACGGCGAGATTCTATCTCAACGGCTCGCTCATCGGACGCTCGTTCAGCGCGTACGCCCCGACCGACATTGACATCACCGACCGCGCCTTCTTCGGCGACCGCGCGAATATACTCGCGGTCTACATAGACGGAATGACCACCGAGGGCTGGTGGTATGAGGGCGCGGGAATCTACCGCCACGTTAGACTCTTCGTCAAGGAACAGCTCCACATCGCGCACGACGGAATCTTCATTAAACCGAAGCTCATCGAAAACACCGCGAACGACTGGGACGTCGTCTCCGAGGTGACGGCCGAGAACACCGGATACGAGGACGGAAAGTTCCGTGTAAAGACCGAGATTTTCGACGGCGAAAAGCTCGTGGCGTCGGGTGAGGGCGAGGAAGAAATCTGCGCGTCCGACTCGACGAAGATTATCCGCCACACGCTTAAGGTCACCGATCCCGCGCGCTGGGACGTTGACGACCCGAAATTATACACCGCGAAGGTCACGCTTATCTCGGACGGTAAGGAAATCGACGCCGACCAGACGAAGATCGGCTTCCGCACCTTCAGCGTTGACGTAGACAAGGGATTCTTCTTAAACGGCCGCCCGATAAAGCTCATGGGAACCTGCAACCATCAGGATCACGCCGGAGTCGGAGTCGCCGTTCCCGACTCGATTCAGTACTATCGCGTCCGCAGACTCAAGGAGATGGGTACGAACGCCTACCGCTGCTCGCACAATATGCCGACTCCCGCTCTGCTTGACGCCTGCGACGAGCTTGGAATGCTCGTGATGGACGAAAACCGCCGCTTTGAGGCGCGTCCTGAGGTGCTTTCGCACGTCGAGTCGATGGTAAAACGCGACCGGAATCATCCGTCGGTCGTCATGTACTCGCTCTTCAACGAGGAGCCGATGCAGGGTACTCACGAGGGCGCGAATATCTTCCGCCGCATGAGAAGCCATGTTCTCCGCCTTGACGACTCGCGGCTTCTCACCGGAGCGATGAACGGCGGTCAGGACAACGCCGACGGCGCGGCTCCATACATGGACGTCACCGGAGTCAATTACAACGTCCCGGGCGGCGTCAAACGCTACCACGAGCTTTATCCGACCCATCCGGTCGTCGGCTCCGAGAACAACAGTGCTGTCTCGACCCGTGGATGCTACAAGACCGACAAGGAAAAGCACGTTCTCGCCTGCTACGACGAGGAGGTCGTGCCGTGGGGTCAGCTCATCAAGACGACATGGAAGTTCACGCGCGAAAACGACTGGTTCGGCGGAATCTTCATCTGGACAGGCTTTGACTACCGCGGAGAGCCGACTCCCTTCGACTGGCCGTCGATCGGCTCGCAGTTCGGAATCATGGACACCTGCGGCTTCGCGAAGGATTCGTTCTATCAGAACAGAGCCTGCTTCACGAAGGTTCCGATGCTCCATCTCCTTCCGCACTGGAACTGGCCGGATGGCGAGACCGTCCGCGTGATGGCCGCGTCGAACTGCGAGGAGGTCGAACTCTTCTTAAACGGCGAGTCGCTCGGACGCAAGGCGAACGACTGCTGCGCTCCCGCAGAATGGGAAGTGAAATTCGTCCCCGGAAAGATAAGCGCGATCGGATACAACGGCGGAATCGCCGTCGCTTCTGACGAGAATGTCACCGCCAAGGCCGCGAAGCGCGTCGTCATCGAGCCAGACCGCGAGATGATAAAGAACGACGGAATGGACACTATCGCCGTCAATTTCAGCGTTGTCGACGAGGACGGCGTGACCGTCGAGACCGCGTCGGATCTTCTCCACTTTGAGATAATCGGCGACGCGACCCTCCTCGGCGTCGGAAACGGCGACCCGAACTGCCACGAGAGCGATCACGAGCCGATGAGAAGCCTCTTCGCCGGACACGCTCAGGCACTCGTCCAGTCAAAGGCCGGAGCGAAGCGGATCGCGGTAAAGGCGTCCGGAGAAGGCCTTGAGCCGGCCGAGATTGAGCTTCAGGTCATCGACGTTCCGAAGCCCAACTTCATCTACGCCGCGACGAACCGCTCGCTCGGCGGTTTCACGGTCTCGGCCGGAACCTTCGAGTCCGAACCCGACGCGCTCATCGAGATTGCCGACAACGACATGAACTCCTTCGAGCCGCTCGGACTCGACAGATGGCAGATCCGTCCCGGCTTCAAGGGCGGCTGGAAGATTATCCGGAACATCTTCAATATCCCGTCCTCACAGGATCCCGAGTCGAAGGGAATCTGCGAGATCACGTTCAGGGAAGTCTTCGCGTCTGAGATGAAGGTCTTCATCGACGGAAAGAAGGTCTATGAGGGTCATCCCGAGGCCGGAAAGCCGCTCACGATCTCATGGAAGCCCGAAAAGCCCGGTAAAGCCGAGCTTCGCGCGGCGATAAAGGCTCTTCCCGACGCCGAATCGGGTCTCAGAGCCGGAGTTTCCATAAAGATTGTTTAATGAAGCCTTTAATAAATTAAAGGCTTCAGCCCGGCGCGCGGCGTCAAAAAAATCTCCGCGTGCCCTGAGTTGTGCATAACTTACAAAAACCCGGTTGAAATTTTGGAGGATTGCCCCTTCCAATTTGCGTGAAAATCTGGTATAATTTTATACGCAATATGATGATGCAATCTGTATCTGCGCCAAACGGCGCGTTAGGTAAACTTAAGGAGGATATATAACCAATGGCAAGTCTGTCACTCAAGCACATCTACAAGAAATACCCCGGCGGCGTCACTGCCGTTTCGGACTTCTGCCTTGAAATCAAGGATAAGGAGTTCATCATTTTCGTCGGACCTTCCGGATGCGGTAAGTCCACCACCCTTCGTATGATCGCAGGTCTTGAGGAGATCACCGAGGGCGAGCTTTTCATCGGAGACAAGCTCGTCAACGACGTCGCCCCCAAGGACAGAGATATCGCGATGGTGTTCCAGAACTACGCTCTGTACCCGCATATGTCGGTCTTCGACAACATGGCTTTCGGACTTAAGCTCCGCAAGACTCCCAAGGAGGAGATCAAGAGAAAGGTCGAAGAGGCCGCTCGTATCCTCGATATCACCCACCTTCTCGACAGAAAGCCTAAGGCTCTGTCCGGTGGTCAGAAGCAGCGTGTCGCGCTCGGACGCGCGATTGTCCGCGACCCGAAGGTCTTCCTTCTCGACGAGCCGCTGTCGAACCTCGACGCTAAGCTCCGTGCGGCCATGAGAACCGAGCTTACCAAGATCCACAAGAGACTCGGTACCACCTTCATCTACGTCACCCACGACCAGGTCGAGGCAATGACGATGGCAACCCGTATCGTCGTTATGAAGGACGGACTCATCCAGCAGGTTGATTCTCCTCAGAACCTCTACGACACTCCCTGCAACATCTTCGTCGCTGGCTTCATAGGCACTCCTCAGATGAACTTCATCAACGCGAAGCTCGAGAAGAAGGGCGAGGACGTCTACATCAACTTCGCCGGCAACTCGCTCAAGCTCCCCAACGAGAAGGGCAACAACCCGGCTCTCAAGGACTACATCGGCAAGGAAGTCATCGCGGGTCTCCGCCCCGAGTGCATCCACGACGAGCCTATGTATCTCTCCAGCATGGCTGACAGCGTCATCACCTGCAACGTTGACGTCACTGAGCTTATGGGTAACGAAATCTTCCTCTACCTCGCGGCTGACGAAGAGCAGTCGCTCACCGCTCGTGTTTCGAGCCGTTCGACCGCTAGAGCGGGCGACACCATCAAGGTCGCAATCGACGTTTCGCGTCTCCACATCTTTGATAAGGACACCGAGCGTTGCATCGTTCACTAAGATAAATTTTAACCTCCCGGGTAACCGGGAGGTTATTTTTCGTCTTCGCGGCGGCTGTTTAACCGGAACGTACTGAATTTTCAGAGCGTTCTCAGAAAATCCTCAACCGCGCGGTTGAATTCGGCCGGACGCTTATTGGCTATGAAGTGATCACCATTGATAATCGTCAGTCTCGCGTCGGGGAGATTTTCCGCGATCATTTTCGTGTGTGATTCCTTTATCATATCCCTCGTTCCGCAGATAACGAGCGTAGGCATCGTGATACGCGACAGTTCACGCGGGTTTATGTTCGGATCGTTCACCATAAGTCCGAGAATTTCGGCGTTTCTCTTCGCTTCCTCCGACTTTCCGGCAAATCCGCGCGCGATTTTATAGCCTATCACGATCGGTATCTGAGTCGCCGGCTTTACCCCGCGCGTGTCGAGATTTCCGCCGTTAAGTATCAGAGCCTTCACCATATCGGGATGCTTCATCGCGAATTTCATCGCGATGTTCGCGCCGTCCGAAAATCCGAGAATCACCGCTTTTTCGATCGCGTGTCCGGTCATAAAGGCGTACAGATCGAGCGAGAACTGCTCAATCGTGAACGGCGCGCCGCCTCTGGGGGATTTTCCGTGACCTCTCGTGTCGAGCGCGATCACGCGGTAAGTGTTCCTGAAATAATCGATCTGATTTTTGAAATACGAGCCGTCCTCGCCGTTGCCGTGCAGGAGGATGAACGATTCCCCGCTTCCCTCTTCCCGATAATATAATTCTATGTCCATTTTTCTCTCTGATACGCGTTCGGCGTCAGAACGTGAACTTCTCCCACGGAAGCTCCGCGCTCTCCTCGCCGCGCATAAGGCGGTCGACGTGGGTCAGGATCGGGAAATCCTCTTCTCTCAGCTTACCCGCCGCCGACGCGACTTTGACGGCTCTCGCGACGCGCTCGGCGACGACAAGCGACTCCAGCGTCACTCCGGCGAGCTTTTCCTTCGCCTCTTCAAGCGACAGACCCTCGCCGAGAAGGATTCCGACCTTGCGCGTCCGTCCGCCATAGACCGTGACATAGAGATCTCCTGCTCCGAGCGTGAAATTGTTAAGGATATCAGCTGAAGTTCTGAATTTGTCCTCGCACGAGTACTGGTAGTCGAGGAGCCTTGACATCTCCTTGACGCTCTGGCCGAAGACCGCCGCCTGCGAGTTGAAGTGAAGCTCGTCGTTTCCACGCTTCGCGATATTGAGTCCGATCGTCAGCGCGATGGCGAGCGCGTAGCCGTTTTTGAGCGCGACCGCGCTCTCGACTCCGGTCACGTCGTCGGTGAGGCTGATGTGATAATAATCGGTCGCCATGAGCTTTTTGAAGAGTTCGAGTGCCTCGCGGTCCTCCGAGCAGAACGTGACCTCGGTCTGATCCTCGGCGACAAGCTCATAGCTCGTGCAGGGGCCGCCGACCGCGCAGAGACGCCGCTTCATTCCCTTCTTCGCGAGTCTTTCGCTCCAGAGTGCTGGATAGGTCATGAGCCGCCCGTCGGGAAGGTCATAGAGTCCCTTCGTGACGGTGAGAACCGGGACATTCTCAGGAATCACTGGCAGAACGTTCTCGCCGAACCAGTCGACGCCGAAGCTCGATACGCCGCCGATCACCGCGTCGACACCGGAAAGAGCCTCGCCGAGTTCCTTGATCTGATGATAGCTGATATTCCCCTCGAACGGACGGGTGAATTTCGGATGCTGTCGAGTTTTCTTGCAGGTTTCGATGATTTCACGGTCGAGCGGGGTTCCGACGAGTCTGACCTCGTGGCCGTTTCTTGTGAGCGGGAAAGCCAGCGCGGATCCCATCATTCCCGAGCCGACGATTGCGATTTTTGACATATTCATAAGTCCTTTCGTTTTTTTATTTTCAGGATACTTTATTATACCACAGCACGGGTAAAATTTCAAGTCCTCCGCGTGAAAACGGCGATTTTGCTCAAATGAGCAGAAAGTGTCAGCTTCGCGTGGGATCCGGACTCAGTAAATTTACTTTTTTTTCGGAGATTGCTATTGCAAAAAAGCGAGAACTGTGTTATAATAGGAGATGATGGACTTTTATCGGAGTCCTTACAGGGGGAGTAAAAAATGTATTTCGCGGATATTCACTGTCACGCGCTCTCGGCCGTCGACGACGGCGCGAAGGACGACCGGACAATGTTCGCCATGCTCGACGCGGCTTACGCCGACAATGTCCGGATTCTCTGCCTCACGCCGCACTGGAATCCGTCGGCCTTCGGCGACAACCAGAAAAAATCCGGCGACGCCTTTCTCCGCGCGCGGGAATATGTGAGGCGGAAGGGCTGCGATATGCCGCTTTTTCTGGCAAACGAGCTCAAATACGACGCGGCGGCCGTCGGATGGCTTTCGGGTCATTCCTGCCGCACGCTCGGCGGGACACGGAACGTACTTGTCGATTTTTCGGCAGGGGAATCGGCGGAGAGGATTCTTGACGGGCTCAGACGCCTACTCGGCGCGGGATACCGTCCGATTCTCGCGCACACCGAACGCTATTCCTCGCTCGGGTTCAAAAAGGACAAGCTTAAGCGTCTCCGCTCGGACGGCGTGAAAATTCAGTTAAACGCCGACTCGATACTCGGAAAGGCCGGACTCGGATGCCGGATACGGAGCCGCGCGCTGCTTGACGCCGGACTCTGCGATATCGTCGCGTCGGACTCGCACGGTATCGACTACCGCCCGACGATGATGACAAAGGCCTTTGAGGCGGTCAGCGAAAAATACGGCCAGAATTACGCCGCAAAGCTTTTCCGGGACAACCCGGCAAGGCTCTTCATTCAGAAATAACGGGGGAAAACTCAAAATGCCGGAAACCACTCAGAAAATAAAGGAGATCGACCTTCGCGACCTTTTTGAGGTATTGAAGAAGAATCTCGTCTTCATAATCATCGCCGCCTTCGTCGCGACGGCCGGAAGCTACGCCTGGACAAAAACAACCTACGTCCCGGCCTACAGATCGACCGCGACGCTCTATCTTCTGCGCCAGTACAATGTCGACGGACAGCTGACAACTCAGGCTCTGTCAAACGAGCTGAGTCTCTCGGCCTATCTCGTCAACGACTGCACGTATATCTTAAAAATGCCGACGACGATGAACGAGGTCATACAGGAGCTCAAGCTCAACACGACGGCCGGCGCGCTGAGCGGAAGCATCTCGACGAACAACCCTCAGAACACGCGCATACTTGAGGTCAGCGTCGTGGCGGCCTCGCCGGAACTCGCCAAGGAGATCGTCGACGCGGTCTGCGTCACCGGAGCCGAGAAGATCGCGAAAACCATCGGCGTCAATCAGATAAACATCAGCGAATACGGAACGCTAAGTCCGAGTCCCTGCAACACGCCAAAGAACAGCCGGCACATAATCGCCGGAATCATCGCCGCGGCCGCGGTATATCTGATCTTTTTCGTCATCTCGCTGCTCGACGACGGGATCAAGAGCGACAGCGACGTCGAAAACTATCTCGGTCTCAGCGTCCTCGGCTGGATCCCCGACACCGACGCGCCGCACTCAAAGCGTTACGGCTACGGATACGGTTACGGCCAGACCCGCGCCAAGGGAAAGAAAAAACGCGCTGAAACCGCCACCGACAACTCCCCGGCCGACAGCGGCAAGGCCTGACTTCACCTTCTCAGAAAGGATAGTACAAAAATGGAACGGGTTTTACTGACTCTCGCGGGGCAGGACGATTTCTTCACGAATGAGGCCTACAAGACCCTGCGCACAAATCTTCAGTTCTGCGGCAAGGATATCCGCGTCATAGGAATCACGAGCTGTAGTGAAAACGAGGGCAAGACCACGATCGTCCTCAACACCGCCAAGAGCTTTTCGGAGCTCGGAAAGCGGGTTCTGGTCGTCGACGCCGATATGCGCAAATCGGTCATCGCCGGAAGGAACACCGACGCGACCGACGTCGTCGGACTCTCCGAGGTGCTGACCGGACTTTCACAGCTCGGCGACAGTCTCTACGCCACGCAATATCCGGGACTCAACATCCTCTTCTCGGGAAAATTCCCGCCGAACCCGGTTGAGCTTCTCGGCGGAAAATACTTCGGCTCGGCGATCGAGGCTCTGAAAAACGTCTACGATTACATCTTCATCGACACCCCGCCGCTTGGTCAGGTCATCGACGCGTCGATCGTCGCGACCCAGTGCGACGGAATGGTGCTTGTCATCGGAAATCCGAAGCTGCACATAAAGCAGGTTCAGGACACGGTCGAGCAGCTTAAGAAGAGCGGCTGTCCGATCCTCGGCGCGGTCAGGAATCACGCCGGAAGCGGAAACGGATATTACCATGGCGGCTACTACAAAAAATACGGCAAATACGGAAAATAAAAACAGACCGTGAAAACGCGGTCGGAAGGATGGCATAAATTGATACCCGCGCTGATACTTTTCCTCCTCACCTACATACTGATGCTCAGCCTGCCGAAATACCGTCCGGTCACCGCGCTTTCCAGCGCGGCGGTATTCATTCTGCTCGGACTTTTCGGAGTGTTTGATTTTTCGCCGCTCGACGCGTTTCTCTCGATCGACTTCAACGTCCTCATGATGATGGCCGGAACGATGGGAATCGTCACGCTCTTCATCGAGAGCCGGATGCCCGCAAGACTCTCCGAGCTTATGATCGCAAAGGTTCCGAGCGTGAAATGGGCTGTGCTGCTCCTCTCGCTTTTCGCCGGACTTATAAGCGCGTTTGTCGACAACGTCGCAACGGTGCTGATGGTCGCTCCCGTGGGACTCGCGATTTCGAGAAAGCTTAAAATCTCCCCGGTTCCGGTGATCATCGCGATCGCCGTCTCGTCAAACCTTCAGGGCGCGGCGACGCTGGTCGGAGACACCACGAGTATTCTCCTTGGCGGATTCGCCGACATGAACTTCTTCGAGTTCTTCTGGATGCGCGGAAAACCCGGAATCTTCTTCGCGGTCGAGCTTGGCGCGATCGCCTCGCTCATAGTCCTGCTCTTCCTCTTCAGAAAGGACAATCAGCCGATCTCGGCCGAGGTCACGACAAAGGTCGACGATTACTTCCCGTCCGCGCTGATGATCGGAACGGTGCTTTTCCTCATCTGCGCGTCCTTCATACCAGAACCAGACGGCGGAATCCCGCTGACTCTCTACAATCTCAGAAGCGGCATAATCTGCATGGCTCTCTGTATAATCGGAATCGTGCGCGACATGATCCGCCACAGCCGCAAGGATATGCTCTTCAAGGTGCTTGAGGATCTTGACCGCGACACGCTTTTACTCCTCACCGGACTCTTCATCGTCATCGAAGGAATCAACAAGGCCGGAGTCATCGACGCGGCAGCCGGACTCTTCCACAATATCGCGGGCGACAATCCTTTCGTGCTTTACACGCTTCTAGTCTTCGTATCGGTCGTTCTCTCGGCCTTCATCGACAACATTCCCTACGTCGCGGCGATGCTTCCGGTCGTTCAGGGAATCGCCGGACTGATGAACGGCGGCGCGGGAGTCGAACCCTATGTCTTCTATTTCGGACTTCTCATCGGCGCGACGCTCGGCGGAAATCTCACTCCGATCGGAGCCTCGGCGAATATCGCCGCTATCGGAATCCTCAGAAAGAACGGCGAAAAGGTCACGTCAAAGGACTTCTTGCGGATCGGAATCCCCTTCACCCTCGCGGCCGTGCTTGTCGGATACGCCGTGATCTGGCTTGTGTGGGGAATCTGACAGGGATATCATCTTATGAAAGGGTGGCTCTGAATTGAAAATCTCAACCAAAGGACGCTACGCGCTCAGGATGATGCTTGATCTCGCGGCGCGTCAGGGCGACGGATTCGTGTCGCTCAAGGATATCGCCGAGCGTCAGGGAATCTCGAAAAAATACCTCGAACAGATCGTGACGCTGCTTAACAAATCCGAGTTTCTCCAGGTCAACCGCGGATTTCAGGGCGGATACCGACTCGCGAAGTCCCCTGAAAGCTACACGGTCGGAGACATCCTCCGCGTGACCGAAGGCAGTCTCGCCCCGGTCGCCTGCCTTGACGGAGATCCGGCCGACTGTCCGAGAAGCGGCTCCTGCGCGACTCTCCCGCTCTGGCAGGGACTCGAACGCGTGATAAACGAGTATCTTGACGGAATCACTCTCCGCGACCTTCTTGAAATGAGCAAGGACGGATACGATTACAGCATTTGATTTCTCCCCCGCGGACACCGCGGGGGATTTTTCTCGTATAATCCGGCCGTCAGATATCCTCCTCGCTGAAAACCTGAACGCCGTTTTCCTTCAGAAGCGCGGCCGTTATTCCGTCGCCTTCGGTAAGCCTCCCGGAAAAGCTTCCGTCGTATATCCTCCCCGCGCCGCAGGAGGGACTCTTCGCTTTGAGAAGAGCCTTTTTTATTCCGAAGAGCCTCAAAATCCGCAGCGCCTCCTCCGCGCCGCGAAGATAGGACTCCGAAACGCCAACGCCGTCCTTTCTTATCACGCGGCCGCCTTGTATCTCGCAGGGAAGGCGCGGGGTCGGAAGGCCGCCGAGCTGTTCGGGGCAGACCGGAATCAGAGTGTAACGCCGGTTCAGCTCTTCGAGCTTTTCTCCGGATAGCGGCTTTGATTTCCCGTCGTAGCGGCATTTCGCGCCGAGAAGGCAGGCCGAGATCAGAATCGGCTCCTTCCCTGCCGGTTTACCGCCGAAGTCAAGGCTATGGCTCATGAGTTTGTCACCCGAATAGACGAGCTTCAGATGGAAGAATCTTCTCTCTTCGTCAAGGAGTCTCAGAAATATCATGTCCCCCTCCCACATCGGGAGCGATAGGAGCTTTTCCTTTGAGATCCATTCGAGCACGCCCTCGTCGCATTCGGGCGGCGTGTAATCGTCCGGAACCTTTGACACGGTGAAAAGGTGCATATACTCGGTCTCGTACTCGTCCGAGACAAAGGTCACAATCCCGCGGTATTCCATGTCCTCACGCGAAAATTCAAGCGCGGTCTCCTCGCGTATCTCGCGGAGAATACAGTCGTACGGGCTTTCGCGATTTTCAAAATGCCCGCCAACGCCGATCCATTTGTCGTGGTTCGCGTCGTTTTTTTCCTTTACGCGGTGGAGCATCAGATATTTTCCATCGCGTTCTATGTAGCATAAAGTCGTGTTTTTCATTTTTTCCTCTCGTTTTCTCCCGGAAGCTCAAGATTTCCGCGCTCGCGGACCTCACGCGGAGTCAGTCCGGTACTCTTCAGAAACGCGCGGTTGAAGGTCGAAAAGCTGACAAATCCACAGTCGAACGCGATCTCACTGATCGGCTTCCGCGTTTTGAGAAGCAGTTCAATCGCCGCCTGAACCCGCAGGCTGTTTATGTAATCCCGGAAACCCGTGTGGAGCTTGCAGGAGAAAAGATGCGAGAGCTGACTCTCCGAAATTGCCAGTGCTCTCGCCGCGACCGGAATCGTCACCTGCTCGGTGTAATGCTCCTGACACCAGTGAACAACCCGCCTTAAAAGGTCGATCTGACCCGACGCGGTCGGTTCGAGTTCAAGCTTTTCAAGAATCAGCCCGAAGACCGCCTCCTTGTAGATTTCAAGCAGTTCGCCGCTGAATTTTGTTTTGTGCCGGAGACCCGCGTGCTTTATTATAAGCTCGGAGACGGCTCTGACCTCATCGTCGATTATCTCAGCCGGAATATGCGCGGATTTCGGCAGATTTCCCTTGAAGTACTCATAATACCTCTGATTCCGTTCGGGATGAAAGAGGAGCACCAACGCTCTTTTGCTGTCGACCGCAAAATATTCGTGAAGCTGATACGGGAAGACTATCACTCCGGTACCCTCGTTCACATAAAAATGTTCGCCGTCGACAGCAGCGTCAAAGCCGCCCTCAAACGATAATATAAGCTCGGCGTGATAATGAAAATGTCTGCTGACTGATCCCTGTCTTATGATTCCGTATTTCGCGAAGCTGTCCTCGTAAAGCTCGTTGTCCTTGCGTTTCACGGTTTTCCTCCTGTTTGCAGATTTTGATAAGTTCTTTCGGGTTTCTGAGTAGTATTATACCACATTTTATGGTATAATTCAAGTACAGACCCAAAATTTTCTGAAAGGATTTTGATAAAAAATGAAACGCTTCGTAAGTACACTTCTTCTCATCGCGATGCTCGCCTCGATGGCGGCCTGCGGCGACAACTCAAATCCCGGCGGCGATACGACAACCGCGGCAAGCGGCGAAACAACGCCCGCGCCCGAAACCGAGCCGGCCTACAAATACGCCGACCTCGACTGCGGCGGCGACGAGTTCACAGTACTTAATCTCTCGAATATCTGGGAAATGTATACCTATCTTGATCAGGAATCAATGACCGGAGAGATCATAGACGACGCAATTTATAACCGCAACCGTTTTCTTGAAGACAAATATAAGTTCAAGATGAATATAGTCGAAGTCAAGATCGACGAACTCGCCGGAAAGATCCAGACGACCGTCTCTGCCGGTGACGACACCTATGACGTCGCGTACGCGCGCGGAAACGGAATCGCGGGTCTCGTATCGGCGGGACTCTGTAAGAATCTCTATGAAGTTCCGGGGCTTCAGCTTGACGAGCCGTGGTGGAACCAGTCGGTTGTGGAAGAGGCCTCGATCGACGGCGATAAGCTCTTCTTCGCACTCAACGACTTCTCGCTCTGTGCTTTTGACCTCGTCTGGTCGATCTTCTTCAACGAGGATATGATGACCAAGCTCGGCAAGGATATGCCCTACGACACCGTGCGCGAGGGCAAGTGGACAATCGACAGCTTCAACACGATGCTCAAATGGGGAACCAACCTGAACGGCGACGACAGCTTCACTTTCGATTATGGCAAGAAGTCGATCTACGGCTTCACGTCCTTCTACCGCATCTGCGAGGCGATGATCATCGGCGCGGGCAACCGTCTTGTGACCAAGGACAAGAACGGAACTCCTCAGTTCTCGCTTGAAAACGACAGATTCTACACCACCGCCGAAAAGCTCGCCAAGATTTTCGGAACCGAGGGCGATTACATAGAGGCAAATCAGGACGGCATAGCGTACGACAAGATCTTCATGCAGAGCCGCGCGCTCTTCTACGGCGGCGAGGTAAAGTCTTCGGGCGTCTTCCGTGAAATGCAGGACAGCTTCGTAATCCTCCCACTCCCGAAATACGACGAGAATCAGGAAAATTACGTCGGCTGGATGAACTTCGACGTTCCGACGATGATAATCCCCGCCTCGATCTCAAAGCCCGAGCAGGTCGGAACGATTCTTGACGCGCTCTCCTACCTCTCCTACACCGACGTTCTCCCGGCTTACTACAATGTCAGAGTCTCGCAGAAGTCTCTTCGAAATGACGACTCGATCGAAATGCTCGGCATAATCCGCGACTCGCTCTACTATGACGCCAGCATCACCTACGGCTGGACGAGCGACCTCATGTCCTCGCTCAGGAACGCGATCATCAAGGGCGACAGCGGCGTGGCGTCGATAATCGCCGCAAACAAGGATAAAGTCACCGCGAACATCGAAAAGACGATGGAAACTCTCGGCTGATTCATTAAAAAAGGATCCGACCATCCGGCCGGATCCTTTTTAATTTTTATTTGATCGCGTCAAGGAGATCGGTGATCTCTGTCTCGACCTTGGCCTTTCCGGCGGCGATGATCGACGCGGCGTTCGTGTCGCCGTTTCTTATCGCGGTCTTGAGATCGTTCACAAGCGGGGTGGTGATGTCGAAGATGAGTCCGACCTCGGTCATTCTCGCGTCGCTTATGTAAGAGAGCATCTCGATCGAATCGTCGTCGCGGAGCCCCTTCTGGCAGATCGTCTGGTTGTAGTAGAGCGGGAGAACCTCATATTTGCTCTCGTACGAAAGCGCGTCGAGGATGACTCCGGTGCGCCCGGGATTCTCGGCGTTCGCCGGGATGCAGAGACGGAAGACGTTTTCGCTCGCGTAGGTGACGTAATTCTTCTGATTCTCGTCATACTTCGGAGTCGGGAGGATTCCGAACTCGACGTTGTAGGGACGCATGACCTGAGTTCCCTTAAGCTCGGTCGTGAGGAAGGCCGCGCGCTCGTTCGCAAACATATAATAATAATGTCCGGGCGTGAAATCGTTGCTTCCGAGAATAGCGTTTCCGTTGTCGGTTGCGAGAAGCTTTGCTGCTTTTTCCATGGTGCCGTAAAGCCGCTCGGTTCCTCCAGTAAAAACAAGCTTACCAGATTTGTCGGTCTCGACAAGCTTATTATCACCGGACAGCAGGAAAAGATACGGAGATGTGTGTTGATGCGCCGCAATTCCATAGACTGCCTTCCCGCCTTCAGTGAACTCGAAGCTCTCATCGCCGTTTAGATTAGCGACCTTCGAGGTGTACTCATACATTTTATCCATTGTCCACTTTCCCTCGCGGACGAGATCATATGGCATTTCAAGTTTGTTGTTTTCGAGAATCTGCTTGTTGAAGAGCAAAACCCACGTGAGGTCAAGCGAGGTAAGCTGCAATGGACTTGTCGCGCAGAAGAGCTTTCCATCGAGTTCAAGCGCGGCATTGAGATCAGTATCCCACCACTCTTCGTCAAGATTCAACCCGGGAACTTTCTTGAGATCAAGGACATATCCTCCAGTGATTATCCCCGCACTTCCCGACATCGAGACATACGCACAGTCAAAGCTCTCATCACCAGCCAAAACTGCCTGTTGAAGACGATTTCCAGTCTTCTGGCGATCGTCTCCAGAAGTGAAGGTCTCGACAATCTCGGTGATCTTGATTCCAAGCTTATCCTCAACCTTGCGGTTGCGCAGATACACGGCGTCGTCGACCGTCTCTCCAGTCTGCTCGGCCACGTCGGTCTTTACATAGCAGTTATAGAAGTTGTCGATGTTCAGGATCCTGAACTCATAGCCGTCATAGTTTACGTCGGGGTAGTCGTATCCGGCTTCGGTCGTGACCTCGGCTGACGTCGTTCCGTCCGATGTCTCGTCCTGACCTACGGGTTCAGAGCCGCATCCGGCAAGGATTCCGGTGAGTATCGCCGAGAAAAGAATCAGCGATATCGTTCTTTTTGACTGTTTCATGGTGCTTCCTCCTGAAGTTTTTTATTTTGCGATCCTATTGTAACACAGTTTTTAAGAGCGGTTATACACTTTTTTCCGATTTTGTTGCTTTTTTTCGGTTTTTATCTTTTCCGCGCAAAAAATCAAAAGAATCACATATGATACTTGCAAAATCACAGGTTTTATGTTATAATAGTCAAAGAAGAAATGAGGGATCAGTTTGACAGAAAAATCTTATCTCACCGCGGATATGCACACGCACACAACTCATTCGGTCGATGGAAAGAACTCGCCCGACGAAATGTGCAAAGCGGCGTATGACGCTGGAATCGGGATCTACAACATCTCGGATCACTGCGACGTCAACCGCGACGCCGAGCTTCACTGCTTCGACTCGGCGGCGGCGTCGGTGTCCGACGCGCTCAGACTCAGAAAGGAGTACGACGGCCGGATGAAAATCCTCGCCGGAATCGAGATCGGAAATCCGCACTGGAATCCGCCGCTCGCGAAAAAATGCGCCGAGATCGACGGCATCGACTGCGTGACCGGATCGGTTCACCGGATAATTTACGAGGGCGAGATTCTCGTCACGACGCAGGGCGACTACGAGCATATGACGCCCGCGCATATCGACGGACTCAACCAGAAATATTTCGACGACGTGATCCTGATGCTCGACACGATCCATCCCGATATTTTAGCGCATCTTTCATATATGCTGCGCTACATAGTCGGCTATCACCACATAGACGTGAAGATCACGGATTATTCCGACCGCGTCGATTCTATACTCAAATATCTGATAAAGGAAGGAATCGCGCTCGAAATGAACACCTCGATACTCGAAAACGAGGTCGCGGAGTATGACAGATATCTCTTCGAACGCTACTTTTTGCTCGGCGGAAGGCTTGTGACGCTCGGCTCGGACGCGCACCGGACCGACCGGATCGCGAACGGATTTGAAATCGCGGCGGCGGAGCTCAGACGAATCGGCTTCGGCGAGGCCTGCTATATCGAAAAGCGGCAGATCCACTGCTACAGAATCTGAATAAACGGCCGGAATCCACGGCCGGACACATAAAAGGAGAACAAAAATGACATCAAAAGATTTCTTTGGAAACGCGAAATGGCTCACGTCGGGAAACAACGACGTGGTCTGCTTCAGAAGCGAGTTCGGCGCGGAGAATGTAAAGTCGGCGAAGCTCGCCATCTGCGGACTCGGAATGTTCAAGCTTAAATTAAACGACAAAACCCCGATCGACGACCTCTACGGCACGCTCTCGACCGACTTCCACGCGTTCGAAAACGAATACTGCAAAAAAGCCTTCGGCGAGGAGCTTGATCACCGTATCTACGTCACCGAGATCGACGTCACGGATCTTCTCGAAAAGGAGAACTGCATTGCAGTCACTCTCGCGGCCGGCTGGTACCGCTGCGAAATTCTGATGTACAACCATCACATGATCAGCGACTACGGCAATCCGAAGCTCTGCTTCCGGCTCGTCATCGAGCATAACGACGGCACGACGACCGAGGTTCTCTCGGATCCCGAGACGGTGAAGTGGACAAAGAGCAACATCAAGGCCTCGTACCTCTTCGAGGGCGAATATCAGGACTACGCGACTTTCTGCCTTGACGGCTGGACAAAGGCCGGATACGACATGAGCGGCTGGAACACTCCGATTGTCGTCGACACCATCGAGTCAAACTTCATGACGACCGACTGCCCGCCCGACCGCGTCATCCGCGAAATTCTCCCGAAAAAGATCGGCGAGAACGAAAAGGAATATCTCTACGACTGCGGCGAGAACATCACCGGAACCCCGATTCTGACTCAGATCGGCGACACGTCGGAGGAGATCACCTTCCGCGTCAGCGAGAGACTGAAGAACGGCTGGATCGAGGACTACACCCATCACGGCCAGAAGTCGTCGATAATCACCGACGGCAAGGATCGCGAGTACAAGCTCCATTTCGTCTGGAACGGCTTCCGCTATATCGCCGTCTCGAAGAACGCGAAGCTCGAAAAGATCGAGGTCATCCACTCGGACGTCGACGTGAACTCGGATTTCGACTCGGACAACGCGACGCTCAACTGGCTCTACGAAACCTTCCTCCGCACCCAGCTTGACAATATGCACTGCGGAATCCCGTCCGACTGCCCGCACCTTGAAAAGCGCGGCTACACCGGCGACGGCGAACTCGTCTGCGAGAGCGGCATGATGCTTCTCGACTCCGAAAAATTCTACCGCAAGTGGATCGGAGATATCTTCGACTGTCAGGACAGGGTTTCGGGACACGTACAGTACACCGCGCCCTACACGCGCTGCGGCGGAGGCCCGGGCGGCTGGGGCTGCGCGATAATCGAGGTTCCGTACACCTTCTGGAAGATCTTCGGCAAGACCGATCTGCTCGAAGAGGCTATTCCGAAGACGCTGAAGTACTTTGAGTACCTTGACGCGCACAGCGAAAACGATCTCGTCATGACCGATCAGCCGGGCGAATGGTGCCTTGGCGACTGGTGCACGGCCGAGGAGATCGCAATCCCCGCGCCCTTTGTCAACAACTATTTCTATGTGAAGTCGATCGACCGTATGATCGATTCGTGTAAGCTTCTCGGAAAAGAAGACATGATCCCCGCGCTCCTTGAACTCAGAAAGCGCAAGACCGACGCGATGATCGTGAAATACTACGACGGGTCGACCGGAGATTTCTGCAAAGGGATTCAGGGCGCGAACTGCTTCGCGGTCGATCTCGGACTCGGCGACGAGCGGACGCTGGCAAATCTCGTCGCTCACTACGCGAAGGAGCCGTGGTACGACACCGGAATCTTCGGAACCGACATTCTCACCCGCGTATTCTTTGAGAATGGCTACGAGGAACTCGCGTACATTCTTCTGACCTCGCACGGAAAGTATTCGTTCGGACGCTGGATGGACGACGGCTGCACTACCTTCCCCGAGTACTGGACCTACAAGCGTTCGCAGAACCACCCGATGTTCGGCGCGGTGACGCGTTATCTCTTCAAGTATCTTCTCGGAATAAATCAGGAGAAGGATTCGGGCGGATTCGAAAAGCTCGTTATCTCGCCGAAGCTTGTCGCGGGACTTAACCGCGCGGAGGGTCATGTCGGCACTCCGTTCGGCCGCGTCGGCGTGAAGTTCGAAAAGAAGGGCGGAAACGTGAAGTTTGACCTTGAGATCCCCGCCGGGGTCGAGGCGACGCTCGTCTATAACGGCGAACACAAGGTAAAAGAAAACTGCTCGATAGTCTTCTGAGAGACCGGAAAATCCGTACCAGCTCAACCACGCGTACCTCCCCAACCGCGCCCAAACGTGCTATAATATAAGTTGAAAAACTTGAATTCAAGAAAATCAAGTTTTTCAATAAAACCCCAATGGATGCAGAAAAATGCAAGTCACGGAATACAAGGCGGAATATCAGCTGAGTCGGTGGAGCGAGATAATACAGGAACAGAAGCAGAGCGGAAAG
>CAKSVM010000016.1 GCA_934503195.1 uncultured Eubacteriales bacterium | reverse complement strand
GCCCGGACGCGAGTGCAGGTTGCGCGCCTTGGCGCGCAATCGACCTCGCTTCGCGAGGCCGACGCCACTTCGTGCCGCCTGCGGCCGCTTCGCGGCCTACAAGCCTCCATACTGAATTCCTGCCGCGAAAGCGACAGTTTTTTTGCCGTTTTTTTCCTTTTCCGCTCCGCGCGCGTATTCTTTCACTCATACCCGGGAAAAATATCAAAGACCGCGCCGCACTGAAAGTGAACTCCCGGAAACTCCTTCTTCACATAAAAAAAATCTGATTTCAGCGAACTTTTAACCCGCCGTCATACAGCCGTCACATTGGTGTTTTATAATATAGTCACGATCAAAAGAAAGAGATCGCGAAGAAAAAGAAAAGAAATCAAGAATATAAACGGAGGTCATATATCATGGATAACAACGTAAACAACAACGAAATGAACGAGAACGTTCAGAACACCGAGGAAGTCAAAGCGGTCGAAACTCCGGCGCCCGCGAGCGAACCGGTTCATACCGAACCCGAAACCACTCCGGTGAACGAAGCCACCGCTTCCACTACAAATGAGTCTGCGAACACCGGGACTCAGAATAACACGAACCAGTCTTCCGCAAACGTAAATTCCGCGCCGGATTTTTCAAAGTACCGCGACACCACGTCGAATTACGTCCGCGCCCCGCGCCAGACCGTCTACATCAACAATAACCCCGCAAAGAAGGTAAAGACTCCCAAGGCACGTCTCGGAGCCGGAGCGGTCGCCGCGATCGTCGCGGTCTGCATGGTCTTCTCGGGCGGAGCGGCCTTCGCCGGGACCTACGCCGCCAACAGGATGAACGGTAACAACACCGTCCAGAGCGGATCGAATTCGGGATCGGCCAACTCCGGAAGCCCTTCGGTCATCTTCCAGTCCTTCGCCAACGGCAACAAGACCGCCGGAACCTATGAGCAGGTAGCCAACGCGGTGACTCCCACAGTCGTCGAGATCACTACCGAGTCGGCCACGACCGATAACTCCTTCTGGGGCGGCGGAAGCTACATCGTCTCGGGCGCGGGATCAGGCGTCATCATCAGCGAGGACGGACTCATCATCACCAACAACCACGTCGTCAGCGGCGCGAACAGCATCAAGGTAAAGCTGAGCGACGGAACCGAGTATGACGCCACCCTCGTCGGAACCGATTCCGAAAGCGATATCGCGGTTATCAAGGTCGACGCGACCGGACTTCCCTGCGCGCTCATCGGTGACAGCGATTCCCTGAAGGTAGGTCAGGAGGTCGTCGCGGTCGGTAACCCGCTCGGCGAATTCGGCGGCTCGGTCACAAACGGCATCGTAAGCGGACTTTCGCGTGACGTCACGATCGACGGCACCGAGATGAACCTCATCCAGACCAACGCGGCCGTCAACCCCGGTAACTCGGGCGGCGGACTCTTCAACCTCTACGGCGAGCTTGTCGGCGTTGTGAACGCAAAGTCTTCGACCACCTCTTCGGGAACCTCGGTTGAGGGCATCGGCTTCGCGATCCCGATTGACAGCGCGATTGAGGTCGCGACCGAACTCACGAACTACGGCTATGTCCGCGGAAGAGTAATGCTCGGCATCACCTATGTCGATATCACGAGCAGCTGGGACGCTATGCGCTACGGAGTCAACTCGCTCGGAGTCTATGTCGGAACCTCGCAGTATGAGGAAAACGATCTCCGTTCGGGCGACCGCATCGTCGCGATTGACGACACCGAGGTCGAGTACAGCACCGATATCAAGGCGGCTCTCAAGGGTCACAGCGTCGGCGACGTTCTCACCGTCAAGGTTGTCAGAGGCGGCAAGTATGTTGACGTCAAGGTAACTCTCCACGAATACGTTCCCACCACCGCTTCGACCGACTCCTCGAAGTCCTTCGAGGACAAGGCGGCAAGTGAGGGCGCGAAGGGCTGATTTCGCTCATCGGCTCACATAAAGCGTAAATCCACCAAATCCACCAAAATCCACCAAAATTTCATTGTGTTTTTCCTTTCGGCATCAGGGGCGCGGTAAACCGCGCCCCTGGTGTTTTTTTCGTTACGGCGGATCGCGTCATGGATGAGCGTCGGCACACGCGCGGAGGATGAGAACGCTCCCGGCCTCAATAAGCGTTTTCATATCCTTTCACCTCAGAATTCCCATAATTTCTTACCGTTCTCGTGCGTCACGCCGAGCTTTGAGAGCCTTTCGTAAAGCTCCGGATCCTTCTTTATCCTCTCCATGTCGTCGGGGTGACCCTCGCAGGGGACGACGCGGAGCATTCCGATCTCCTTTATGTGATACCTCTCGTCAGACGTTCTCGTCGGGTAGGAGTGATAGTACGGCTTTTCGACACCGGCGCGCATACGGACGATAAGCTCGTCGAGATACTTCGTGTAAACCTCCCTCGGGGTCGCGTCATGTGATTTCGCCACGGCCGCCGCCATTCCGACCACCTCTCCGAGCTGTCCGAGGGTACGCATGACCCTGATCGCCGCGAAGGCGACGTGCGACGCCGAGATTATCCGCCCGCCGAGGAAAAGATTTTCGACGTCCTTCGAGTAAAGGCATCTGTAGGGGATCTCATACGGCGCGCCGATTCCGCGGTGATAGGCGACCGATCTGAACGGCTCGGGGTAGACGTCCGCGTACTTCGGGTCGGGGTAGTGGAGATCAATGTCCCACGTGATCGCCGCCGTGCCGTCGGGACAGGGAGTCTTCGAGTCGATGTCGTGCTGGGTTATCACATGATCTCCAACGACACGGTAGCTCTCGCGCTTGCCGCCGATCGGCGACACCCATTTCAGTTCAAGATTTCTGAACTCATTCTTTCTCTCCGAATGCCGCTTGAGATACGAAAAATTCGCGAAAATCGCCATCATCGCGTAGTCACGGATATACTCGGCCTCGTGCGCCTGATTACGGAATTGCCCGCTTTCCCACTCCCAGTCTCCGCCCCTGACATAGAGACAGTTTGACTCGTTGAATTCTATGCCGAAATCGACCTCGGGAAAGTCGACCGGATGCCCGGCGTCTCTCGTGAGCCAGAGGATTGACTGTCCCATGACCTGACTTGTCGCCTTTTCGGGCGCGAGGGATTCGCCGAAGGTTTCGCGCGCCTCGGTTCCGTACATCGTCTCCGCGCCCATCATGCGGGCTAAAACCGCGTCTCCCGTGCAGTCAGAGAATAATTTCGCTCTGTATCTTGTCTCTTTCCCGGTGACAGAGGAGCGGCAGATGACCGACGTTATACGGTTCCCATCCCTTTCAACTCCGACGACCGAGGTGTTCAGCCCAAGTTTCCAGAGATTTTTCGGCGAGAGTTCAAACGCCAGCTTTTTTCTTGAGTCCTCGTAATACTCGGCGTCGTAGGTTCCTCCGCTTCCCATGACCGGGGCGATTTCCTCAACTATGTCTCCGAGCCGCTGATACTTCCCCGCGCGCGGCTGTCCGCCGAGCGAGACCCTGACCTCCGAGCTGTTGCATCCGCCGAGCATACTCCGATCCTCGATGAGAAGGGTTTTCACACCGCTCCGTACCGCCGCGAGAGCCGTACAGATTCCGGCGATTCCGCCTCCCGCCACGATGAGGTCGAACTCCTCCGGGTAGTCTATGAGTTCAAGCTTTCTGATCCTTCGTCTGAACTCCGGGAGTTTTTCGTTGTCGTTTTCGGGTTCGTCACCCTCGTTTGTGATGTAAATCGCGTCGCATCTGCCGTTGAAGCCGGTGAGATCGTGAAGTGCCAGAGTGTTTCTGCCCGCGGTGAGATACGCGCTTCCGGCCTTCTGCCATTTCCATTCACTTCCGTTTGTGCCGAGCGTGGTTCCGAGAGGATTTCCGTTGACGTTAAGCGTGAAGCGTCCGGCGGGTTCTCCGCGTCCCCAGATTTTCGTCCAGTCGCGGGTGCGCGCCCAGAATGTGTAGACTCCCTCTTTTTCGATTTCAATCGTCGTTCTCGCGTCGGCGACCGGGATTCCGAGTCCGTGCGCCATTATATAAGCCGAACCCATCTCAGAAACCGACTGCGTCTCAATCACCCATCCGCCAAGAGAATCGAAGCTCTCGGCCTCGACGAGAAGCCTCATAACGGGATCACCACCTGATCGGTTCCTCTGATTCCGTCGGGGGTAAGCTCGGTAGCGAGTCCCTTCGAGAAGCCGGGAACTCCCCATTTCGCGGCGGCCTTTCCGCAGCCGCTGGTTCCTCCGGTGATTACGATTATATCCTTCATATCTGCTTCCTTTCGTGGTTTTTACTTATTATATCATATGTCCGCGGCTTTCGCTATACATTTCGTGCATTATTTTGCGCGATTCCGAATCTGTACTCGGTCGGCGTGACCCCCAGCCTGTCGCGGAAGTTACGGTTGAGACTCCGCAGTGAACCGAAGCCGCATTCGTTCGCGATCTGTAAAATTTCCTCGCCGCTGTTTTCGAGGAGATAACAGACCTTCGAGATCCTTATATCGGTTACGTAATCGTGGTAGGACATACCGACCGTCTTCCGGAAAAATGACGAAAGATAGGTATACCCGTAGCCGACATTCTTCGAGAGAACCTCAAGCGTGCAGTCCGAATCGTAATTTTTGTCGATGAACGCGAAGATTTTCGCCAGCAGTGAGTCGGAGCTTCCGTCCGAGCCGACGTAGGTCCGGCCTTTATCAAACTCCGCGCAGAGCGAGTAGAGCATCCCCTTCATTTCAAGTATCCCGCCCAAGACCAAGGGAAGCCGCCTGACATAGAATTCGTCCGGCGTGAACACGGGGTCGTCCGGAAGCTTTCCCGAAGTCCGCGACGAGTAGAAGCTCACAAGCGTCGGCGAAAAGATCGCGATGATATGCTCCGACCGCGTTTTTGTCCCTATCGAGTGGATCTGATTCGGGAAGATCATGACCGCCATTCCGGGTTTCAGCTCATATTCCTTTCCGCCGACCGTGACGGACATTCCGCCCGAGGTGACGATTATCAGCTCGAAGCAGTGGTGGAGGTGCGCCGGGAAGGTCAGGTTCTCGCCCCTTGAGACGGTGAAATAGTCAGGCTCGATCGGGTGTCTGAATTCGTAAAACATATATTTTCTCCAAAATCATAAATTCTGTCTATATATCATATCACAAATGGCGTGAAAAGTCAAGCGCGGCGTAGTATAATAATGTCAGAATCCGCGCACAGCGCAAAAGGAGGAATTTTCTATGAAATCCGCGCTTATCTTCGCGGGCGGCTGGGACGGCCATGAACCAAAGCTCGTCTCGGAACGCTTCGCAAAGCTTCTTGAGGAATCGGGGTACAAAACCGAAATTCACTTCGATCAGGAGTGCCTTGACGACGCCGAAAGGCTCGCGTCGCTCGATCTGATCGTCCCCTGCTGGACTATGGGAGAAATTTCCGGCGAGAGAGTCTCAAACATCTCAAAGGCCGTAGTCGGCGGCACGGGGCTTGCCGGATGCCACGGGGGAATGTGCGATTCCTTCCGGAACAATACCGAGTGGCAGTTCATGACCGGCGGTCAGTGGGTCTCGCATCCGGGCGGCGACGGTCAGCGTTACACCGTCAATATCCGTCCCGGTTCAAGTCCGATCACCGAGGGAATCGACGACTTCGAGGTCGTGACCGAGCATTACTATCTCCATGTCGACCCGGCGGTCGAGGTGCTGGCGACGACGAGATTCCCGCTTGTGACCTACAACCATATCTCAAACAAACCGATCGATATGCCGGTCGCGTGGACGAAATTCTGGGGCAACGGACGGGTATTCTACCTCTCGCTCGGCCATCACGACGACGTGTTTGAGAAATTCCCGGCGGCTGAGCTTCTCATGAAGCGCGGGCTTGTCTGGGCGGCCGAGGGGAAGGAATACGCTCTGACTCACGGTCTCACGCCCGACAGATTCCACAACACAGCGAAAATGTATTAACGGAGGATATATATGAAGAAAACAAGAATCGGATTCGTCGGCGTCGGCGCGATTTCGGGGATCTACCTTGAAAACCTGACGAAGCGTTTTTCGGACGAACTGGAGATTGTCGGAGTCTGCGACCTTGTAAGAGAGCGCGCCGAGAACGCCGTCAGGAAGTATAACATCCCGAAGCTCTATGAAAATATGCACGCGCTTTTCGCCGACCCTGATGTCGATATCGTCCTGAACATAACCCGCCCCGACGAGCATTACGAGGTGACAAAGGCCGCGCTTAACGCCGGAAAGCACGTCTATTCCGAAAAGCCGCTGGCGTCAACCGTCGGACTCGCAAGGGAACTCGTGGCTCTGGCAAATGAGAAGGGACTGAAGCTCGGCGGCGCGCCCGACACCTTCATGGGCGCGGGAATCCAGACCTGCCGGAAGCTTATCGACGACGGTGTGATCGGGACTCCGATCGGCGCGGCGGGCTTCATGATCTGCCGTGGACACGAGACGTGGCATCCGGATCCGGAATTCTATTATAAGCGCGGCGGCGGTCCGATGCTCGACATGGGACCCTATTACGTGACGGCGATGCTCCATCTGCTCGGCGGCGTCTCGGAGGTTTTCGCGATGACGAAGAAGAGCTTCCCCGAGAGGCTTATAACGAGCGAGCCGCATAGGGGCGAGATAATCAAGGTCGACGTCGACACGTATCTGGCGGGCTCGATGAGATTCAGATCGGGAGCGATCGGAACGCTTTTCACGACCTTTGACGCGTACTATCCGGGTCAGGCGAGACTTGAAGTCTACGGCTCGAAGGGGACGATGTTCGTACCCGACCCGAACTGCTTTGGCGGCGAGGTGAGGATTTTCACTCCCGAAAAGGGCATGGAGACGATTCCGCTTATAGAGGGATATCCCGAAAACAGCCGTGGCATCGGCATCCGCGACATGGCGCGGCACATTCTGACGGGTTCGGAGTTCAGGTGCGGTTATAAGCAGACCTTCCACGCGCTGGAGGTCATGGAGGGCTTCTCGGTCAGCGGACGGGAGAAGAGAGAAGTAAAGATAACGTCGGAATATGAGCGGTCGGCAAGACTGTGAGACGCGCTTTAGTATGGTAAATCGATGCGCTTATACGCAAATACGCGTATTTTCGGGGGTCATTCCCCCGATTTTTTTATACGCTTCGGCCGCTTTAGTATGGTAACATGATGACTATACACTCATTACACGTGTGTTTTCGGGGGTACTCTCCCAATTTTTTTTTTACACGGTTGCGTGTGCGAGGGGAGAGTTCAGACTTCTCACACTCATGATGTCAAAATGCTTTACTATAATACCGTAAACTTTGTGCAAAAAGCTGACGCACTCTGACGCGTTGTGGCGTGCGGTGACGCATTGATTCATGATATAATATGGGCGTTCAGAAACCTTGAACAGTATGACGTTCAGAAATATTGAACCATACGGAGTTCAGAAGCCCTGGACAAATATTATAACAAGGAGGTTCAGTTATGTTGAACCCGAACATTCCCGTAGACGACACCTACTCCCCCGAGGACATTCCTCCCGAGGACGCCGCGAAGTACCAGTGGATTCCCGACGAAAACGAGGCCGCTCCTGAAAACGAAACCCATGTCACTTTAGGCGAGTCCAGTTGCTTTGCAACTGGTGCGAGCGGGGTGAAGGAGTTATCACATAGTGATAACTCCGAATCCCATCCTGACAGAACCGCGATGAACAACTCCGCACAGACTGACCCTGACGTCTGTGAGCGGCGACACGCCGCCCTGCCTTGGTTTTTGGACGAGAAGGGTAAGGTGAACGAACTCGAATTCTGCGCCTACTTCATCGAAAGGCACCCCATGAAGTGCATGAACGGTAAGTTCTTCACGGTCGACGGAGCTGTCGAGGACGAGAACACACTCAGGAAGGAAATCTTCGAACTCATCGCTCCCTATGTCTCCTCGGGTCTTCCCGTCAGAGTCGAAAAGCTTCTTGACACCTTAAGGCTCGCCGTCTATTCAAACTCGCTGAGAACCCAGTCCGACCGGATCCACCTGAAAAACGGCACTCTCTTCCTCAACGGAACCTTCACCTGCGACAAGGAGTACTGCTTAAACCGGCTCCCGATCTCCTATGAAGAGCGTCCGCTTCCGCCCAGAAGGTGGATGGCGTTCTTAAACGACCTCTTCTATGAGGAGGATATCCCGACCATTCAGGAATTCCTCGGCTACTGTCTGATTCCGTCAACCAAGGCTCAGAAGATGCTGATCATCATCGGCAAGGGCGGCGAGGGCAAGTCAAGACTCGGAGTCATCTTACGGACTCTCCTCGGAACCAACATGAACACCGGGTCGATCGCCAAGGTTGAGATGTCGCCCTTCGCCAGAGCCGATCTTGAGAATAAGCTTCTCCTCCTTGACGACGATCTGAAGCTCGAAGCCCTTCCCCAGACGAACTACATCAAGTCGCTCGTCACCGCCGAACTCCCGATGGATCTCGAACGCAAGGGAAAGCAGAGCTATCAGGGCAAGCTCTACGCGAGGTTCATAGCCCTTGGAAACGGAACGATTCAGGCACTCTACGACAAGAGCTACGGATTCTTCCGCCGTCAGCTTATCGTCATGACAAAGGACAGACCGAAGGACAGGGTTGACGATCCCTACATCGCCGAGAAGATCATCGGAGAATGCCCGGGAATCCTCTGGTGGTGCTTCTTGGGACTCGAACGGCTGAAAGCGAACAAGTGGAACTTCACCCTCAGCGACCGGATAAAGGCGAATCTTGCCACCGCCATCCGTGACGGAAACAACATCGTCGACTTCATGGAAGCGAAGGACTACGTGGATTTCGAGCCGTCAAGCGAGGTCGCGTCGAAGGATCTCTATCAGGTCTACCGCCAGTGGTGTCTTGACAACGCGCTCTATGAGATGTCGCAGAGGACGTTCGCGAATTATCTGATTCAGCATCAGAGGGAGTACGGGATAACCTACTCCATGAACGTCCGTGTCGGCGCGAAACGGGTAAGAGGCTTTCAGGGTATCGTCACGATGACCATCCCCGCATCCGTGTAGCGGCGAGCCGCCGCGGGCAGACGTCAGGCAGGGTGCGACCCTGCACTCGAACGTCAGGGTTAGTTTGTGCTGAGTGGTTTATCTCGTTTCTGTCAGGAGGGGGTCGCGCTCCGCGCTCGCCCCAGTTCGCACCAGTTGCAAAGCAACTGGTCGCTCACCTGCCGAAAAGAATACACACATCCGTGTAAAAAAAAATCGGGAGAGTACCCCCAAAAACACACGTGTATTGAGTGTATGAATAGCCAACTAAAGTGGGCTGACGCTTCCGCGCCAGCCCCTTCCGTCATTCGAACCTGAACAATATCCTCTGATTCTCCCCCTCAAACATATTCTCTCTTGTAATCACGCTGGTCGCCGTACTCATAAGACTATCAACCTTTCCGCCCGAAAGCAGTCCGACCGCGCTCTGAACGCCAAGATACCCGATCGCGAAGGGATTCTGTACCAGAAGTACGTCCATCTCTCCCGTCTCAAGCATTCCCACCGACACGAGATTGTTGTCAAAGCCGACCGCCGAAACTCTGTCCGCAAGGCCTTTCTCTCTTATCGCGTAGCCGATTCCAAGCGTCGTCCACTCGTTGAAGCCGACAATCACATCTATCCCGGGGTGCGCCGAAAGAAGCTCCGACGCACCCTTTTTCGCGCTCTCGGTGTCGGACGCCACGCTCACCTCGCCGACGATTTTACCGCCCTTCTCCTTAACGTACTCACGGAACGCCTTTTCGCGCTCCGAAAGATTCTCGGACGCCGACTCGCAGTTCACAATGCCGATAACCGGATTCCCGGATAAACTCATCGCCGACTCGCCCGCAA
Source organism: uncultured Eubacteriales bacterium (assembly GCA_934503195.1). Classification (GTDB taxonomy): domain Bacteria; phylum Bacillota; class Clostridia; order Oscillospirales; family CAG-272; genus Flemingiibacterium. Next base: position 34,623 of record CAKSVM010000016.1, on the reverse strand, counting down.
GTCTCCCCGCCCCGGGATTGTCCGTCCCGATAAAGCACTCCGGCTTGTCCGAATCCACGCCCGAGTCGATCATCACGATCTTCACCCCGGCCGCCGCCGCCGCGTCAACCGCGTCGGCTGTCCTCTCATAGTCTATCGCCGAAATCACCAGCGCGTCGGCTCCCCTCGCCACCGCCGAGACGATCAGCGAATTCTGCGTCAGATAATCCTCCTCGCTCCCGGGTCCCGAGAAGGTGACGTTCACGTTATACTCGGTCGCCGCGGCGTTCACCCCGTCTCTGACCCTGCGCCAGAAATCCGAGTCGGTCGCCTTCACGATCACCGCGATCTCCTTTATCTCCTCCCGCTCCCCGCATCCCGAAACAAGGCAGAAAATCATCAGAAGGCACAGAACCCAAAGCTTATTTCGCATACCCGGTCTCCTCCTCTTTCGTAACCTTGGGGATTCTGACCGTGATCGTCGTCCCCTCGTCGGGCTCGCTCTCGACCGAAAGCCCGTATTTCTCGCCGAACCAGATTCTGATCCGGTCGTTTACGTTTCTCACTCCGATTCCCGACGAGTCGCTCCGCTCCTTTGAGAGAATCGATTTCACCTGCTCCGCCGTCATTCCGACGCCGTTGTCGCGCACCCTCATGAGTATGTCCTCCCCGTCGGACCCGGTCGAGATGACAATCTCTCCGTCGTCGATAAGCGGCTCGATTCCGTGATAAATCGCGTTCTCGATAAGCGGCTGGAGTGTGATTTTACCGCACAGATATTCGTCAAGGCTCTCGTCGGTCTCAAAGCGGTAGGTAAACCGGTCGCTGTAGCGGTACTTCTGGATCACGAGATAGCTCTCGGCGTGGCGTAATTCGTCCTTTATCGGGATAAGCTCATGTCCGCGGCTTATGCTGATTCTGAAGAGTCTCGCAAGCGCGCTGACCATGTTGACCGCGCTCTCGTTCTTTCCCCTCTCGCACATCCACTGAATCGAGTCGAGCGTGTTGTAGAGGAAATGCGGGTTGATCTGCGCCTGAAGGGCTTTCAGTTCGGTTTTCCTGAGCGTCGCTTCCTCTTCCCTCGCCTTCTCCATCAGCGAGCGGACAATCCACGTCATCTGCCCGAAGGAATCCGAGATCATCTCAAGCTCGGCGATATGGTTTTCCGCCGGGGAATATCTGTAGCCGTCCGGAGCCGACTCAAAGCCCCGCATCGACGAAATCAGCGAGTTCACGGGTTTTGTCAGCACCTTCCCGAGAATAAGTCTCATCGACACCGCGACCAGAAGACAGCAGACAAGCGCGGTGAAAAGCACTCCCGAAAGCGTTTTGTCACGAGTTTTGTTCACCTCGTCAAGGAAGCTCACGCCGACCACCCGCCAGCCGACCTCGTCAAGTGTCGAAATAGTCCGGAGCGTATTCCCCTCGGTATAGCTTCCGTCGGGGAAATCGGCGAGCTTGCGAAGACTTTCGCGCACCAGTCCCGAATATAACATCTGCTGACGGGGATGATAGACAAGTTCCCCGTTTTTGTCGATTATGAAGCTGTAGCCCTGCGAACCGATTCCGACGCTGTCGACATACCCCGCGATTCCGGTGAAGGAAAAATCAATCGCGACATAGGCGTCCCTCCCGTCAAGAATCCCCTCCTCGCGATGAACTATCGTCACGACCCACGGATAATATCCCTCAAAGAGCGTCTGCACGTGCGGTGTCGAGATCGCGAAGTCGTCGGAATCCGAAAAAAGTTCCTCGTCGTAGGATAAATTCACGCCGTTCTCTTTGAGGTCGGTCCGCTCGGAGCCGCAGACAATGAGCTTTCCTTCCGAATCATAGACGCAGATCGCCTCGACCGAGTCGTCAAGCTTCGCCGCGACCGAAAGGCTCCCGTTTATCTCAGTGAGATCGGCGCTCTCCGAAAGCTCGCCGCAGATCTTTGAAAGGCGGCTCTCCATGCCCGAAATGAAGTTTTCAACCGTTATCTTCGTCTGCCTGACCGACTGATCGAGCGCGAGCGTGGCGTCGCTCTTCACGGTATTCGTATAGATCGTCATGAACGGAAGCACCGCCAGGATGACCGTCGCCACGACCGAGACGCTGATGCTTATCGTCATCAGTGTGGAAAGCTTAAGCTTATGCGTTGTGATTTTCTCGTTTGTCATGCTTCTCCCCGGCTCTTTCTCTCCTCGCGGAGCTTCATCGGAGTCATTCCGTAGTATTTCCGGAAGCAGTAGCTGAAATAATGCTGATCGCTGTAGCCGCATTTCGCCGCGATTTCGAGAATCTTCATCTGGGTCATCGAGAGGAGATCGGCGGCCTCCCTCATTCTACGTTCGTTCAAGAGAGTCGTGAAGTTCTCGCGGCGGTACTTCTTTATAAGAGAGCTTAAATAATTCGGGCTGACATAGAGTCTCTCGCTTATGTCGGTGAGGGAGAGCGACTCGTTCATATATTCCTTGTCGATTATCTCGATCACCCTGTCGCAGATAAGCTCGGAGTTCTCCTTGCGGCTCTGGGAGATGATGTTCCGCGCGTCCACGCAGAGACGGGTTATGTCGCTTTTGATGTTCGGTTCGGAGTCGTAGAGCGCGGCGCGGCTTACGATCGGATTCTCCCCGATGAGCCTTGACACCGCCCCGCTGTCAGAGACCGAGCTCACGGTGCGGCAGACGGTCGCCAGAATCTGGATGACGAGTAAATTCAGTCCGTGGCTGTTCTCCTCGCAGAGCTTCGAGAGGAATTCCGAGAGCTCGTCGGGCGTTCCCACTTTGAGAAGCTGTTCAAGCTTGTAGACCGATTTCTCGACGTTCTCAAACTCACCCGCGCTTCCCTTCTCCGAGTCGGTGATGAATCTCACGGGACCCGCGCCGTCGGCCGTGTAGCGTCTGGCGGTGATCGCCTCGAAATACGCGCTCGCGCAGTTTGATAATTTCGTGAACGGACGGCTGATTCCGATCGTGCAGGTCTGACCGAGCATTCTCGCCGCGTTCTGGACAAGCTCCTTTGACGGAAGACGTATCGTCTCGCAGAGATCCTCCGAGTCCGAGCTTATGAGCGTTATGATTCTGCCGTTGACAAGGAAGCTCTCGGCTCCCATGTAGGCGTGAAGGACATTCCCGACGAAATCGATATGCTCGCTTCCGGTGCAGGTGACGCCGTTCTTCTTGAATTTGAGAGCCATGACGGCGAAGTTATACTTCCCCTCGCGCCCGCAGATCCCGAGCGAAACCGCCCGGCCGAAGAGAAGCTCGTCCCCCGGGGAATCCTCGCCGCTTCCGAGTAGGATCGGCAGAAGAAACTCGCTTATCTCAAGTCTCCGTCCCGACCCGCCGCCATTGTCGCGGCTCTTGACGCGGTCGAAGAAGTCGTCCATGCGTTTCTTTATCCCCGAGAGCTCGGCGGTCAGTTCCTTCGCCGAAATCGGCTTGAGGAGATATCCTATTATATTATACTGAATCGCGGTCTGGGCGTAGCCGAAATCGTCGTAGCCGCTCAAGATAACGATCTGCGTCGCCGGGCGGAGCTCACGGACGCGTTTGGCGAGTTCAAGTCCGTTCATCATCGGCATTCTGATATCGGTGAGAATGAGATCGGGTTCAAGCTTTTCGCAGAGTTCAAGCGCGTCAACGCCGTTCCCCGCGTCGCCGACGACCTCAAAGCCGATCGACTTCCAGTCGACGCTCTCGATTATCGCGCCGCGAAGCTCTTCCTCATCGTCCACAATAAGGGCTGTATACATTGTCATCCTCCGGTAAATAATATTCCCTGAGAAAATTATACCACATTACGCCGCGTCTTGCAAGAGTCTTTGTGAAAATTTTAAGCTTCGTCACGATAGATTTTTGAACATTCAGAGTAGTTTATTCTATTTCAATTTTCCCCGGAATGGTGTATAATTATATCACAACAAAGAGAAAGGAAGGCAATTCCCATGAAAGCAAAAAAAATCTTGGCACTGACGCTGGCAGTTATGCTCGCGATCACCGGAGCGTTCGCGCTCACCTCCTGCGGCGCGGCCGCTGACACGAAAGGCGACGTCGCCGTCTTCTACTACACCTTCAGCGACACCTACATCTCGACCGTCCGCACCGAGATGGACAAGCTCCTCAAAAACGCGGGCTACTCCTATCAGGACTACGACGCAAACGGCAACCAGACCACCCAGACCGAACAGGTTCAGACCGCTATAACCAAGGGCGCGAACGTCCTCATCGTGAACGTGGTCGACACCGGCTCGAACGACGCGGCTCAGAACATCGTGAACCTCGCGAAGAACGCGAACATCCCGGTAATCTTCTTCAACCGCTCGGTCGATGAGTCGGTCGTCAAGAGCTATGACAAGTGCGCCTTCGTCGGAACCGACTACGAAATGGCCGGTCATATGCAGGGCGAGATGATCGGAAACTACCTCGTCGAGAACTACGACAAGGTCGACCTCAACAAAGACGGTAAGATAAGCTACGTCATGTTCAAGGGTCAGGAGGGCAACCTTGAGGCGATCGCCCGCACCCAGTACGCCGTTGAGGACGCGAACAAGATTCTCAAAGCGGCAGGCAAGCCCGAGCTCGTATTCTACGACGCTTCGAACTCGAGTAAGTACCTCGTCGACCAGGACGGACTCTGGTCATCCGCGGCGGCGACCAACTATATGAGCACAATCCTCGCGCAGTACAGCGAGAGCAACAAGAACATGGTCGAACTCGTCATCGCGAACAACGACGAAATGGCGCTCGGCGCGATCTCCGCGCTTCAGGCGGCCGGCTACAACAACTCGGGCAAGACGACTATCCCGGTATTCGGAGTCGACGCTACCCCGGCGGCACAGTCGGCGATCCAGGGCGGCTCGATGGTAGGAACGATCAAGCAGGACGGCGAGGGCATGGCAAACGCGCTCATCTCGATCACGAACAACTTCGTCGACGGAAAGTCGATGCTCGACGGCATTGACGCTGACAAGCTCGTCGGCGACTGGAGAGTCAACATCCCCTACGCGGCTTACCTCGGCTGATAAGCGAAAAAGAAAAGAAAGAATTTACAGCCCCCTCCCCGGAACAAAGTCGACGGAGGAGACGCGGACGCGGGCGGCAACCTGAGATCTGACACAAAGCTGACCGCGCGATGTATGCCAGCGGGGGCTCCCCGCTGACCGCGCGATGTATGCCAGCGGGGGCTCCCCGCAAACCGCACGATGTCCGCCAGCGGGGGCTCCCCGCAGAAAAGAAAGAATGTATAAAGGCGGGTTCTCCTGACAAAGGACCCGCCACGGAAAGAAAAAAGAAAGATACAGCCCCCTCCCCGGAACAAAGTCGACGGAGGAGACGCGGACGCGGGCGGTAAACCACAGCTTACCACAAAGCTGACCGCGCGATGTCCGCCAGCGGGGGCTCCCCGCAGAAAAGAAAGATCGTATAACGGCGGATTCCGCTGACAGGAATCCGCCTGAATTCCCGCCAAGGGTACGCGTTTGAAGGCGGGAGGGGCTTGCCCCTCCCGCAACCTCTGACAATTCTGACAAGAAAGGAGAAATCATAAATATGGAATCAAAACACACCGAGCTTTTGCAGATGGAAAACATCTGTAAGTCATTTCCCGGCGTAAAGGCTCTTGACAACGTCTCGCTGACGGTCAGGGCAGGTACCGTACACGCTCTGATGGGCGAAAACGGCGCGGGAAAATCGACCCTTATGAAATGTCTCTTCGGCGTCTACCAGAAGGACAGCGGAAGAATATTCCTCGAAGGTCAGGAGGTCAGCTTCAAAAACTCAAAGGAAGCCCTCGAACACGGAGTCGCGATGGTTCATCAGGAACTCAATCAGGCACTGAAGCGCAACGTCATGGACAATATGTGGCTCGGACGCTTCCCCAAGATCGCGCCTTACATCCCCCTGACAAGCGAAAAGAAGATGTATGACGCCACGAAAAAGCTCTTTGACGAGCTGGAGGTCAACGTCGACCCGCGCACCGTGATGAGCCGGATGCCGGTTTCCCAGCGTCAGATGGTCGAGATAGCCAAGGCCGTTTCCTTCAACTCAAAGGTCATCGTCTTCGACGAACCCACTTCCTCGCTCACCGAGGAGGAGGTCGAGCATCTCTTCAAGATCATCGATATGCTGAAAAAACGCGGATGCGGAATAATCTACATCTCGCACAAAATGGAGGAGATTCTCAGAATCTCCGATGACGTCACGGTGATGCGCGACGGAAAATGGATCGCCACCCGCCCGGCCGCCGAACTCACGATGAACGAGATCATAAAGCTCATGGTCGGCCGCGAACTCACAAACCGCTACCCGCCGAAAACCAATAAGATCGGCGACGTACTGCTTAAAGTTGAAAATCTCTCGGGCGAATACTCTGATCTGCGAAACGTCTCATTCGAGGCCAGACGCGGTGAAATTCTCGGAATAGCCGGACTCGACGGCTCAGGACGCACTGAGGTCCTCGAAACCCTCTTCGGCGTCGCGGCGAGAAGAAGCGGAGAAATCACGCTCGATGGCAAAAAGATAAAGAACTCAAACCCCGGCGACTCGATAAAGAACGGCTTCGCTCTCCTCACAGAGGAACGCCGCGCGACCGGAATCTTCGGAATCTTAAATATCCGCGAGAACACCGTCATATCGAGTCTCAAAAAAGACCGCACGGGTCCCTTCCTCAGTCAGAAAAAGATGGTTGAGGCCACCGACTGGTGCATAAAGTCAATGAGAGTCAAGACTCCGAATCAGGAGACCAAGATAAGGTCTCTCTCGGGAGGAAATCAGCAGAAGGTCATCCTCGGCCGCTGGCTCCTCACAAACCCGACGGTACTCTTACTCGACGAACCCACGCGCGGAATCGACGTCGGCGCGAAGTATGAGATCTACCAGCTGATACTGAATCTGGCGGGCGAGGGAAAGACGGTTCTCATGGTGTCGTCGGAGATGCCCGAGCTTCTCGGAGTGTGCGACCGGATCCTCGTCATGTCGGGCGGAAGGCTCGCCGGAACGGTCGACGCGAAGACCACAAATCAGGAAGAGATCATGTCTCTTGCCGCGAAATATGTCTGATGGAGGGAAAAAGGATGCAAAACGTAATAAAGGCGAAAGCCGATAAAATAAGGACAAACTGGCAGGAATTCAAGGCTCTGCCGAAAGAGGACAAGAGACGCCGCGTCTCGGACGCCTTCTTCAACAACGCGATGGTGATAGTCATACTGCTCGCGGTCATTGTCATCTGGATAATGCAGCCGAAGTTCCTCTCGCTCTCGTCGATAGTCAATATAATCTCGCTGACGGCGGCAAAGCTGCCGATCGCGCTCGGAATCGCGGGCTGTATCGTCCTCACCGGAACCGATATCTCGGCCGGACGCACAGTCGGACTCACGGCCTGCATCGCGGCGTCGCTTTTACAGGTGGCCGGATACGCCAGCAAGATGTTCAAGGGAATCGGAGTGATGCCGCTCTGGCTCGTGCTTCTCGCGGTGATTCTGGTCGGCGCGATCGTCGGATTCGTGAACGGCTTCTTCGTGGCGAAGTTCAAGCTTCATCCCTTCATCGTGACGCTCTCAACCCAGCTGATCGTCTTCGGAACTGTGCTTCTCTACCTCACGATCGGCGGAAACAACGGTCAGACCCTCTCGGGACTTGACGAGGGATATCTCGACTTCGTGAAAGGCACGCTCTTCACGGTCGGCGGAGTCGCGGTACCGAAATACGTACTCTACGCGATAATCCTGACGGCGATCATGTGGGTCATCTGGAACAAGACGACCTTCGGAAAGAATATGTTCGCGGTCGGTTCAAACGAGGACGCGGCGAATGTGTCGGGTGTCAACGTCTTCTGGACAATCGTCGGAGTGTTCATCTTAGCGGGTGTGATGTACGGCATCACGGGCTTCATCGAGGGCGCGAGAATCGCCTCCTGCTCGGCCAACACCGGACTCAACTATGAATCCGACGCTATCGCGGCCTGCGTCATCGGCGGCGTCTCCTTTGTCGGAGGAACCGGAAAGATCAGCGGAATCGTGGTCGGCGTGCTTCTCCTCCAGATCATCTTCACGGGACTCACCTTCCTGTCGGTCTCGCAGAATATGCTCTACATCATAAAGGGTCTGATCATCCTGATCGCCTGCGCGGTAGACATGAGAAAGTATTTAGTAAGAAAGTAAAAGAAAGGAGCGGCGGACATGGACGAAACGAGGAATCAGAATTCCGGCGGGCTTTACAAGCACGTGAAGGTATCGGTAAAAACGGTGAATATCGTCATCGCGGTCGGGATCGCGGTTCTCGCGCTGGTGCTTGTCTTTGTCGCTACTCATAACGGATTCACGATAAGCTTTGACACCGACGGCGGATCGCATATCGGGCCGGTCACAGGAAAATACGGCGAAGCCCTCGCGAAGCCCGAAAATCCCGTAAAGGAAGGCTGGAGCTTCACCGGGTGGTACACCGACCGCGCGCTGACAAACGAATGGGACTTTGACTCCGACACTCTCACCGGAGATCTCACCCTCTACGCCGGATGGACCGAAAAGACAAAGTGATATCCTCCCCCGCGCAATGCGGGGGATTTTTCGTTTTCCCCCTTGCGCCGCCGCGGAAGATGTGGTATAATATATAAAACCCCACGGCGAAAGGACGAAACCATGTACACCGATAAGATAAACCTTCTCCTTGAATACATCGAGTCGCGCCTCGACTCGGAAATCTCCTACTCCGAAATGGCGCGGATAATGGCTATGTCGGTCTACGAACTCAGACGGATCTTCGCCTTCATAATCGGGACGCCGATCTCGGACTACATCAGAAAACGCCGGATAAGCGAATCGGTCTTCGATCTCAGAAACGGTCTTGCCGTGACCTCGGTCGCCGCGAAATACGGCTACGACTCGCCTTCATCCTTTTCCAGAGCCTTCCGCGATATGCAGGGAATCTCCCCCAGCGAGGTGAAAAGCGATAACGTGAATCTCACTCTCTACCCAAAGGCGCGCCTCAGCGTCCGCGTGTCCGGAGCCGACGACATGACCTTCTCGCTCATAAACCGCCCCGGAATGAAGCTCGTCGGAATGTCCGGCCGCTCTGACGCGAACACCCCCGACTGCGGCGAGGAGGTCTGGGACAGATATTATGATCTCGGATACCACGAAAGACTCGTGAAGCTCGGACTCTTTGAAAGGGAAAACGCCGAGTTCGCCGCGTATCTGAGCGACGGGGACACGGTCGAATGCTTCATAGGCGCGCTGGTCGACCCCGCGACGCCGACACCCTACGGAATGGATGAGCTTATAATCCCGTCCGCGCTCTTCGGCGTCTTTGACGAGGTCGGGACACTTGACAGTCAGATAAGCGGCGCGTATTACAGACTCACCTCCGAATGGCTCCCGGCCTCCCCCTACGAGCGCGACGAGCGGATCCGGAATCTCGAATCCTTCCCGGTAAAGGAGCGCGCCGAGTCGGCCGACATGAGATGGAAGATCTGGTATCCGCTGAAACCGCGTGAAAACCGTTAAGAAAACACAAAGGACTGACCTTCCGCCAGTCCTTTTTCATGTCAGCCGATATCCTCGGAGAAATCCACCGTTATCACCGTTCCGTCAGAGAAGGTCGTCCGCTGGATAAGCCCCTCGTCGTCAAGCCACTCAAACCCCGTCATCGCCGCGCTCCCGAGCCTTCTTGAGGAGGGCGTGGTTCTCTGATACGACTCGGTTATAATCGGCTTAAGCCGCTCCCAGTCGGACACTTTGAAGCTGTAGATCGACGGAAGTCCCCAGAGCCCGCAGAACTTGTCGCGAAGCCTTATAAGCTCCGGCATACAGTTCGCGCTGTCGCCCCAGTACCAGTAGGACTGCACACAGCCGTGATAGACAAGCTCCCAGAGCGGGACGCGGTATTTCGGATTCAGCATGATTTCACGTATCTTCGGCTCGATCGCGCCGCCCTCGTAGATATGTGTCATCCGCCGTCCCGCGTCGTATTGTCTCGCCAGCACCGGAGAGAGCATACCCTCGTCATAGTCAAATCCCGCCGCCGCGTCCTCACAGCCGACCTCGGTTCCCGCGACAAGTTTATTCTCATGGAGCATCTCAAAGAGTCCGCGCTTATAGTCAAACGACGTCCGCCTTGTCATCGGGTGGCGCGCGTCATAGCATTCCCCGGCCGAGACGCACTGAACGTCAAGAAACCGCCCCTCAAGCCCGTACCTTTCCGAATGCTCTGGAACCACCTTTGAGGCGCGTTCAAGCGCGGCCGCGTCGCAGATCCGGTTCTGGAAATGAAACTCTCCGTCCTTTCCCTTGAGCTGCCAGGCCTTCTGCATCGTTCCGTCGGCGTTTCTCATGATTCCGTCGGGGTAGCAGTCACGTCTCGGCTTGCAGCGTTCGCGCCTTGTGTCGGGGATCAGATTCTCGATCTCGCGCGGAATCACGTCGGTGTAGATATCGTAAAAGGTCGTGAGATATCCGAGCTTCTTCACCTCGTCAACCGTCGCCTTGTCGACATTCTCGTCGAATACGCTCCAGAGAACGTGATCCATCCCGGCTTCCTTCATATCGCGCGCGATTCTGACCCGTTCGGCGTTCTGCTCCTTTGTCGGGACATGATAGACCGCGTTCTCGGAGTAGAGCTTATCCATAGCGTCGTCGTTCCAGAGCCAGACGTCGGCCGCGCCCACAAGACGCGAAATTCCGGGATTCTCCTTCGCCCTCTCGTCAAAGGTCTTCCGGAAGCCCTTCTCGTCGGCGATCTCACGGTACTTCGCGCAAAGCTCGCTTATCCCGCCTTTTCCGGCGATATAACGGATCTCGCGTCGGTATCCGCCCTTCCCCTTCTCGGGGAGCCATTCAACGCGCGGCGCGAAGAGTCCGTCCCTCTTCTCCATCAGGAGATCCGCGTCAAGGTTCGTGTATATCGCGCAGAGGAGAAAATATCCGCGTCTCAGGATTCCGTAAAACGCCATCGAGAGTCCGGTTCCGCTCGCGTAGAGTCTTTCGGGGATCGGGAAGCTTATGTCGTCGGCCTTTATCCTGAAGCCCTCAAAATGCGGGATGAGAAGTATATCGCTGTCCTCGGGAATTATCGCCGCGGGGAATCCGAACTGACGCATTGGCTCACAAACCGGCGGGTCGACATAAATCCGCAGCTCGTTCTCCTTCGTCTCACACGACGCGCTGACGCCCTCCGGAAGCTGGCAATCGCCGCTCTCAAAGAGAATCCTCCCGTTTTCAGCGACGCGGAACGCGCCGCTCTCGGATGACATTTCAAAATCCATGTTATTTCCTTTCTATCCGGGGATATATTCGCTCAGCGTGTACTTTTTCTTTGACAGAATATGCGCCGCCGCGAGAAGCATATACGCCGCGATGCCGCACTTCGCGCAGAGCTTCCAGCCCTCGGCCTTGTAAAAACCGGCGTTCACGTGTTCGGCGATTCCCGCCCCGATAAATGCTATGAGAAGTCTGTCAAGCGTCCCTTCGTCAAGCCCGCAGATTTCGGTGAGCTTATCCTTCTGTATCGGCTCGACCGGGTCGAGAGCCGCGATGAGCTTGAGTCCGCCGTGACTTCCCATAAGCCCCAGGAGCTTTTCCTCGCGCTCACCGAACGAGAGCTTGCCGCGGAGCGAATTCTTCACGACGCAGACGATTCCGTCGTCGTCCCAGAGCTTCATTCCGAAGTCACTTAAGATCCGAAGATCGCCGCGCTCCGCGTCCTCGCGCGCCTTCTCACGGTCTCCGGCCTCGGTGAAATATATCGGCTTCCAGAGTCTCAGAAGATCTTCTCCGAGATCATGATGCGAATTCTCCCCGCGCTTTTCGCCGGCGCTCCAGACGTACTCATCGGCGATCTGACCGATTTTCGACGCGGCCGATTCAACGCCGCCGGATTTTTCGGTTTCGAGCAGGATATCCGCCGAAACGCCGTAGACCTCGCTTATCGCTTTCAGGTTGAAGACGTCGGGAAGGCATTCTCCTCCCTCCCACTTCGATACGGCCTGAGCCGAGACGCCGATTTTCGCGGCGACGCTTTCCTGTGTCAGACCGAGCGACCGCCTGTGTTCACGGAGCTTCGCCCCGAAGGTCATGATGTCAAGCATTGTAAATACCTCGCGTTTTTTGTTTATTCGTCCCGGAACGTAAGAATATTATACCATACTTTCGCACTCCCCGCAACAGTTTCGTTGTTGAACGGCGGAGAATTTTTTCAACCTGTGGTTTAGTCCGTGAATCCACAGAGCTGTGGAAAGTCACTCCTTGTACTGAAGATAGGTCAGATCACAGCCCTCGTCGGCCTGAGTCACGTTGTCAATGAAGTTCCTGACAAACCCGCGCTTTATCTCTGGGTGGGTCTGAGGCTTGAAATCCTTCAGGCGTTCCGCGATCTCGGCGTCGGTGAGGTCTACCGAGAGGATTCCGTTGTCGGTGTCAAGAGTTATGATATCCCCGTCGCGGACAGCCGCCAATGGGCCTCCTGTCGCGCTCTCGGGCGTCACGTGGAGTACCTGCGTCCCGAAGCATCCGCCCGACATTCTCGAGTCGGTTATCCTCACGAAATCGTTTATCCCGCGCTTTCTGAGCTTTGGCGGAAGCGGCATCGAGTTACCGTTCTCAGGCATTCCCGGCGCGCCGACCGGACCGTATCCGCGCAGAACGACGACCGTGTTCCCGTCAATGTCCGAATCGTCAGAGAGCAGATACTCGCGGCATTTTTCAAGGCTGTCGAAGACCTTCGCGGGGCCTTTGTGATATAAAAGCTCCGGACTTGCCGCGCTCCGCTTGATGACCGCCCCTCCCGGCGCGAGATTTCCGCGGAGAATCGCGATTCCACCCTTTTCCTCGATCGGGTTGTCAAGCGGACGGATCATGTTCGTGTCGTAGGGAAGATCGGCGTCCTTAAGATTCTCGCCGAGCGTCTTGCCGCTGACCGTAAGGCAGTCGGTATGGAGATGACCCTCAAGCTCCTTCATCAGCGAGAAGACACCGCCCGCGTTGTGGAAATCGGTTCCGACCGCGCCGTCGCCGTGGGGTTTGACGTTGACAAGAACCGGGGTTTTGTCGCTTATCCTCTGGAAATCCTCGAGTTCGAGCGGAATATTCGCGCGGCGCGCGATCGCCATCAGGTGGATTATAAGGTTCGTCGAGCCTCCGGCCGCCATCAGGACGGTTATCGCGTTCTCGATCGACTCGCGCGTGATTATGTCAAGGCACTTTATGTCCTTCTCGACAAGCTCAACGATAGCGCGACCGGTCTCCTCGGCCGTGCGTGCCTTTTCGGCCGAGACCCCGAGCGACGAAGCCGAACCCGGAAGCGCGATTCCCATCGCCTCGGCGACGGTCTGACAGGTGTTGGCGGTTCCCATGATCGGGCAGGCTCCCGCGCTTCCGTAGAGGCAGCCCTCGTATTTCGTCATCTCTTCGAGAGTGATTTCGCCCGACGTGAAGCGGTTATAGATATGGAAACTGTCGGTTCCGCAGACGAGCTGCTTTCCCTTGAAATGACCGGGGAGCATCGCGCCGCCGGGGAGGAAGATCGTCGGCTTGTTCGCCGAGACCGCGGCCATAAGCTGCGCGGGGACATTCTTGTCGCATCCGCCGATCAGGACGACGCCGTCAAAGGGATGACGCGAGATCAGCTCCTCGGTCGTCATCGAGAGAAGATTCCGGTAGATAAGGCTTGAAAGATCGAAGAAGACCTCGCAGATCGAGAGCGTGTTGACCTCGAGCGGGAATCCTCCGGCCGCCCAGACTCCGCGCTTGACAGCCTCGGCGAGCTGACGGAAATGATAATGTCCGGGATTTGTCTCGGCCCATGTGTTGATTATGCCGATGATCGGCTTTTCGATATCCTTGTCGGTATAGCCCATCGATTTTAAGAGGGCGTTGCGGAGAAGCCCCGTGCGGTCTCCGCGCTTTTTCCATTCGGGGGAGTAGTTGTTCTGCATAATGTTCTTTCTCTTGTCAGTTTTCTGAGCGGGGGAATTCATACCCCGCCGTTCTTGTGTTGACTACATGGAGGTGCGAGGCGTCGCCGTGATAGAGTTCGGAGGTCGGCGTGCATTTGCGGAAATCGCAGTTCATGATATAGAGATCGCCGCCCTTATGGTCAATCGCGAGGTCGCCCGCCATACCAAAGCGGAAGTTGTTGAACGAACCGCAGCTGTCCATCGTCGTCGGCTGATGGATTTCGAAAGCAGTCTTTCCGGTATCGCCGTAGCATCCGGTCAGGACGTTAGAACCGCCCCTGATTCTGAAACAGCAGGAATCAATCAGCATTTCGGGAATATTGTCGGTCGCCCAATCGTTCCCGGCCTTCTGATCGTAGACGTCGACCCCGAGTCTTCTCCGGCGGTAGACCTCACACCATTCCTCCTGTGTGAATCCGGTCTTCGGCTTTACGATTCCGCCCCAGACGTGGCATCTGGTGAGACGGTTCGACGATCCGCGCATCTCGACTCCGGTAGTGTAATCGACGACGACGCAGTCGGTATAGTGGCTGTCGCACATATCGCCGTAGATTCCGACATTCCCCGAGAGTCCGGAAATCGTGCATTTGGCGTAGACATTCGTCGCGATCAGCTCATAGCCGTGATTTCCCGAGTTGCAGAGTCCGTATTTCTTTCCGTTGTGGAGGGTTATGTCCTTCAGCGTGAAGTGATGGTATCCGCCGATCCGAAGGCAGCTGGCAAGCCCCGCGCCGTCGATGTCTCCGCCCGAGATGAACAGATTCGCGTCGTCGAAGATATTGCCGTCTCTGTCGTAGACAATGAGGTCGTTGTACTGCTCGCCGCCGTCCCACTCGATCACAAAGTCCATCTCTTTCACGGCGCGCAGAACCGCGCTCTTGTGCATCAGAAGCGAGCAGAAATTGCCGATTTTTATCGGGGACGCGATCTCATACATTCCGCGCGGGATATAGAGAACGGAATCATAGCAGTCGTCAACCGCGCGGAGAATCCGCGGGGAATCGTCGGTCTCGCCGGGAAGGCGGGGGTAGTCGTCAAGGGGTATGTCGTACATCCGGGTTCTCCTCACTTTGAGTTCTTTTCGGTTACTTTCGCGATCTCAGCCTCGGCGTTCGCGGTCATTCCGGCGATCGTGGAAGCGAGCGTGTTGTTCATCGGCAGGAATACGTTCTGCATTATCGGGTGAAGCGTCTGATTCGGCCAGATTGAGACTCCGAGGTCATAGAACGAGCTTCCGAGGATTATGTCAAGCATCTTCACCGAGTCGTCGTCACGCGTGAATTTTCCTTTGAGCGTGCTTTCGTAGTAGGCCGGGAGTACGGTTTTATTCGACTCAAACGAGAGTGCCTCCAGAAGGAGTCCGATGTTCTCCTTGCGTTCATCCGTGACCGTCGCGGGAATCGCGGCGACTGTTCCTCCGGCCGAGAGCGATCGGTATTCCTCCTGATCCGCGTCATATTTCGGAACCGGAAGGAAGGCGATATCGTCCTCAAATTCGCGGAAACGCGAGATATAGGCTGTCGAGGTTGCGATGAAGAGCGCGTGGCGGTTCATGAAGAAATCAAAATTCGTGTTGTGAATGTCGGTTCCGGCCGAGTAATAGGTGTCTCCGGTGTTGAGTTCAAAGAGTCTGCCGAGTACCTCGACCGCGCGGTTATCGTTTGCCAGAGTGAAATGGAGATCGCCGTTCTTGTCAGTATCGACATATCTGCATCCCGCCGAGGCGAACATCGCCTCATAGTAGAGCTTTACCGCCGACGTCACGCCGTAGCGGTCGTTTTCGTCCATCTTTCCGTCGCCGTTCGTGTCGTTCACAAAATCCTTGGCGATCGAGAGGAACCTGTCGTATGTCCAGTCGCCGTCATAGACCAGCTTGTAGATATCGTTCGTGTCGCCGGCCTCGGAATACATCGTCTTGTTCATGATCCAGAGATAGTTTCTGGATCTCATCGACATTGAGAAATCCCCGACCGCGGCGAACTGCTCGCCGTTCACCGAGAAAACCGAGTTCGCGACCGAATCCCACCACGGTTTTCCGAAATTGACATACGGCATATTGTTCCACGGTACGATTATATCATTCGAGAAGATCGACGCCACGTCCATGTCATAGAGCATAACAATGTCAAACAGGTCGTCGCCCGACATGACGATATTCCCAATCTCGGTCTTTGTGTCATTGACTGTCGTCTCGGTGATCTTCGCGTCAAAACGCTCCTCGATCTTCCGGTTGCGCTTATAGATCGCGTCGTTCAGCACGTCTCCGGTCTCGGAATCGATATCGAGCTGATTCTCAGCCCAGACGAACCATTCCCTGTTGTAGTTATAGAATCTCAGCTCAAAGCCGTCAAGCTTCTTGTCGGGAAGTCCGTCGGTTTCCTCGGTGGTCACGGCGTCGGTTGTTGTCTCACCGCCCTTGTCGTCGGTGGTGTCGTTTCCGCCCGCTCCGCTCCCGCAGGAAACCAGAATCGAGGCGAACAGGATAATTGCGATAAGATTTGTTCTTTTCATGATATATCCGCCTTTCAGAGTTTTGTTTTTATTGAGTATACCACAAATTCCGCCGTTTGTCCAGTCCCTCGCCGAAATGAAACAAAATGAAACAAATTCACCTCTTGCAATCCGGAGGATTTCCTGATATAATATTCTCACAGGCAAAGCCTGAAATTTCATAAAGGATCATGATACATGAAAAATATCGAACTCTCGGGAATCTGCCCGATTATCGCGACGCCTTTCTCAAAATCCGGCGAGATCGACTTCGACTCGATGAAGAATCTCCTCCGTTTCCTCGCCTCGGAGGGCTGCGGCGCGCTGACTCTCTTCGGAATCGCCGGGGAATATTACAAGCTCTCAGACGCCGAGCAGGACAAAATGGCTCTCCTCACGGCCGACGAATGCAGAGCCGCGAAAATCCCGTCGATCATGTCGGTCACAAAGCACTCGACCGCCTGCGCGATCGAACAGGCAAAGAAGCTCGAAGCCCTCGGCGCGGACTGCCTGATGCTCCTCCCGCCCTTCTTCCTCAAGCCCTCGGGCGATCAGCTCTACGAGCATATGCTTAAGGTCTGCCGCTCGGTCGACATTCCGGTGATGATTCAGTACGCGCCCGAGCAGACCGGAGTCGCGATCGCGCCGTCAGTTTTCGAAAAGCTCTCGTCAGAGGCCCCGAACGCGCGCTACTACAAGATCGAGTGCAAGCCGGCCGGAAAATACATCACCTCGATGCTTGAAGGGAAAAACAAGGATCTCAGAATCTTCGTCGGAAACGCCGGATACCAGATGATCGAGGCTCTTGACCGCGGAGCGGTCGGACTCATGCCGGGCTGCTCGATGGCCGACGTCTACAAACGCGCCTACGACGCCTACATGGCGGGCGACCGGGTCGAATGCAAGCGGATTCACACCGCGCTGCTCGAAATTCTCAATCACATAAGACAGAATGTCGAGATGATCATCTTCTACGAAAAGCGGATTCTGATGCGCCGCGGGGTGATTGAGTCCGACTTCTGCCGCGAGCCGTCGTTCGGCGCGGACAGGTATTTCGACCGGATGTTTGACGAGTACTATGACATGATCTCGGAGTATTTTGTGAAATGAAGGTGACCGTGCGCGATCTCGCGGCGATTTCGGGAGTTTCGATAACGACGGTCTCACGGGTTCTCAACGGCTCTGACAGGGTCGATCCCGACACGCGCGAAAGGGTCGAAAAGGCGATCAACGATTCGGGATACAAAAAGCGTCCGCGAAAAAAAACGCCGGAGCCGCGGAAAAGCGTCTGCGTCGTCCTCTCGGACACGACCGGAAAAAGCGTTCACGATCACCCGACGGTCTACACGATCCTCGCCGGACTCACCGGAAGGCTCTCTGAGCTTGGGATCGGGAATTCGCTTCATATGCTCGGAAGCACTCCCGAGAGCGCGGACGCTCTTCTCGCCTCCCCGGCCGACGGCTTCATCTTCATAAGGACGAAGAGCGAGCAGGAGGATATTGTCATCCCGAGGCTTCTTTCCGAGCGGAGCGAAACGCCGCTTCTGATGGTCAACCGGAGAATCGAGGACAAGCGCGTGAGCTACGTGAACATCGACGACTACGCGGCGGCGTATTCCGCGGTCGAATATCTCATCGGACTCGGACACAGAAAAATCGCGCTTGTGAACGGCGACGAGACTCTCCGCAACTCGGTTCTCCGCCGCGACGGCTACCTTGCCGCGCTTAAAGCCCACGGACTCGCGCCGGGGATGATGATCTCCGGAAAATACAGTGAGGACTCCGGCCGCGAAGCGGCGGCGAAAATTTCGGAAATCCCGGAAAAGGAGCGTCCCGACGCGGTTTTCACGACGTCAGACGTCATCGCGCTGGGGGTTATAAAAGGGCTTGTGAAGGCCGGGTTTGAGCTTCCGGAGGAGCTTTCGGTCGTCGGGTTCGGCGACGTCGAGCTGGCGTCATACATCGTGCCGTCGCTCACCACGATACGCATCCCCGCGCGCGAAATGGGAATTCAGGCCGCGAACGCGATAAATTATCTCATGGCCTCGCCGTCGATACAGAACATAAAAATCGCGATGAAGTCAGAGCTGTGCGTCCGCGAGTCGACACGGACGAAACGATAGCCGCCTCAGAGCCACAAAAGGAGAAACAAAGATTGAAAGCTGACGCTTTCAATCAGCATTTTGTGTCCCTATCGCGGTTTTACAACCGCGATTTGGCTGCGCCAACCGCGCCCCAAAAAGCAAGAAAGGAAGCTTTTGCTACGCAAAAGCTATGGTTATAAAAATGCAGTCACAAAACACCTCACGTAAAACCGCCCTTGTCACCGGAGCCGGAATGGGCATCGGCCGCGGAATCGCGCTTGAACTGGCGAAAGCCGGATACGATATCGCGATCCACTACACCCACAGCGCCGACCCGGCGCAAAAAACCGCGGCAGAAGCCGAAGCCCTCGGGGTGAAGGCGGTCACGATAAAATCCGATCTCACGTCAAAATCAGGCGTCGACTCGCTTTTCTCGGAGTTTTCCCGGAATTTCGATCACCTCGACCTCTGCGTCAACAACGCCGGGGTCACGAAGACCTCGGACTTTCCCGACCTTCCCGAAGCCGATTTCGATCTCATGGCCGATCTCGACCTCAAGGGCTCGTATTACTGTATCGCCGCGGCCGCGAAGCTGATGGAATCCTCCGGCGGTTCGATTGTCATAATCTCGTCGAACAACGCCCACATGAACACTCCCCGCGCCGCCGCCTACGCCGCCGTCAAGGCCGGACTCTCGCATCTCTCGCGCCACGCCGCCGTCGAACTCGCGAGGTATAAAATCAGAGTCAACACAATCTCGCCCGGCTGGACAGACACGAAAAGCCCCCGGCTCGCGCCGAAGGAATCGACATATTACAAGATCCCGTTAAAACGCTGGGTCGAGCCCTCCGAGATCGGAAAAACCGTTCTCTTCCTCGATTCCCCGGCCGCCGCGTCGATCACCGGAGCCGAAATCGTCATGGACGGCGGAGCGTCGCTCATGTCGGATCTTCCCGAAAAATACGGTCTGTGAAGCCGTAAAACCCGAAGCCGCGCGGAAAATTTTCTCCGCGCGGCGATTTTTTCTTATCGTGGCTTGCTTTATTAACAATTCAGGGTGTATAATATAAGGAGATACTATACCAAACGGGAGGATAACACATGGACACACCCGAAACCAATCCGCACGGCATCGCCGCCGACCTTCTCGATATAATCACCGCGCAGCGTGAGTTCTTCGCCACCGGAAAGACGCGCGACATCGCGTTCCGCCGCCAGCTTTTAATAAATCTGCGCAACATGATCCGCGACAACGAGGGACTCATCCTCGAAGCTCTCCGCGCCGACCTCGGAAAATCCTATTCCGAGGCCTACATGACCGAAATCGGCATGGTCGATCAGGAGATAAATCACACCCTCCGATACCTCAAAGTCTGGAACTCGCCCGACACCACGGCGACGCCCTACTTCCTCTGGCCCGCGTCGAGCCGGAAATATCATCATCCGCGCGGACTCGTCATGATCTTCTCCCCGTGGAACTATCCCTTCCTTCTGTCGATTCAGCCGCTGATCTCGTCGATCGCCGCCGGAAACTGCACAATCCTGAAGCTCTCCGAACAGTCGCCGCGCACCTCAAAGCTCCTCTCTGAGCTTATCGACAAGTATTTCGACCGCGAATACATTGCCGCCTACAATGACAGCTTCGAGGCCGTCAAGGCGATCAGATGGGAAAAGTTCGGACTCGTCTTCTACACCGGAGGTCCGACCGTCGCGAGAATCATCTCAAAGGCCGCCGCCGCGCAGCTGACCCCGGTCGTCCTCGAACTCGGCGGAAAATCGCCCTGCATCGTCGACCACACCGCGAACTTAAGGCTCGCCGCGAAGAGAATCATCGCCGGAAAGCTCCTCAACGCCGGGCAGACCTGCGTCGCGCCCGATTATCTCTACGTCGAGTCCTGCGTCAAGGAAGAGTTCATCGGATACCTTAAGGAATATCACGACCGCTTCTGTCTTGCGTCGCCGACCGAGAACAAGTTCTACCCGAAGATAATCAACCGCATCCACTTCGAGAGGCTGAAAAATTACCTCGGAGACGGCGAAATAATCTTCGGCGGCGAGACGAACGAGGAAACCGGACGCATCGGACTCACACTCATGGAGCATATCAGAAAGGACAGCAAGCTCGCCTCCGAGGAGATCTTCGGCCCGATTCTCCCGCTCTTTGAGTTCGGAGACATCAATATCGTCATAAACACGCTCAGAAAACGCCCGAAGCCGCTCGCGCTCTATCTCTTCTCAAAGAACAAGGCGACGATAAACAACGTTCTCGAAAACCTCGATTTCGGCTGCGGCTGTATAAACGACACGGTGATGCAGATCGCGAATCCCCATCTTCCCTTCGGCGGAATCGGCGAGTCGGGCATCGGACGCTATCACGGCAAGGCCGGCTTTGACACCTTCAGCGCGGAGTCGTCGGTCATGAAGGCCTCGAATCACTTCGATCTCAATCCCTTCCGCTACCCGCCGTTTGACGATAATTACGGACTTCTGCGCGTTATACTCAGATATCTTATCTGAATTGTCTATTGAAGTTTCCGCCCGGATGTGATATAATAAAGTAAAGCATGAAAGGATTGATTTCAGAATGATCAATGTAGCGATATTCGGTTTCGGCGTCGTAGGCTCAGGCACTGCCGAGGTGCTGACAAAGAACGCGGATCTCATAAAGGAACGCGTCGGCGACGAAATCAACATAAAGTATATACTCGACCTGCGCGATTTCCCCGACAGCCCCTTCGCTAACAAGATTGTACACGACATAAATGTCATCCTCGCCGACCCCGAGGTAAAGATCTGCGCCGAGCTGATGGGCGGTTCGCACCCGGCGTTTGAGTTCTCCAAGGCCGCGCTTGAGTCCGGAAAGAGCGTTGTCACCTCAAATAAGGAGGTCGTAGCCAACTTCGGGGTCGAGCTCATGAAAACGGCCGCAGAGAACAACGTGCGCTATCTCTTCGAGGCCAGCGTGGGCGGCGGAATCCCGGTCATCCACCCGATCGACAACTGCCTTCGCGCCAACGACATAACCGAGATCGACGGAATCCTCAACGGCACGACAAACTATATCCTCACGAGAATGATCAACGAGGGCATCGACTTTGACGCCGCGCTCGCCGAGGCGCAGGCCAAGGGCTACGCCGAAAAGAATCCGTCGGCCGACGTTGACGGAATCGACACCTGCCGCAAAATCTCGATCCTCTCGGGAGTCGCTTTCGGGAATCTCATCCCGCCGGAATTCATAAGAACCGAGGGAATCCGTTCGGTCACCTTAAAGGACGTCGAACTCGCCGAAAAGCTCGGAGCGTCGATAAAGCTCATCGGCCGCGCGGTCGAAAAGGACGGAAAATTCTGCGCGATGGTCGCCCCGATGCTCGTGAAGAAGGCAAACCCGCTCTCGAATATCTCCGACGTCTACAACGGAGTGCTGATAAGCGGAAACGCGGTCGGCGACGTCATGTTCTATGGACGCGGCGCGGGAAAGCTCCCGACGGCCTCGGCGGTTGTCTCGGACATAATCGACATCGCGACCTATCTTGACCATCCCCAGCACAACTTCCACGCGTGGGGCAGACTCACGAAGGATCAGATTCTCGACGCCGATCATCTGAAGTCGAAGTTCCTTCTTAGATTCGACAAGAAGCCGAACCACTGCCTCTGCATGCTCGACGCCGAGGTGATCGAGGAGAGCGAAAACTGCTACGCGGTTGTGACCGGAGATGTGAACCCGCTCGAAATCGGCATCACGCTCGCCGAGAAGTATGTCGCTTACAGAATACTCTGATAAAATAAAAAGTCATCCCCGGAGAGGCTTTGCCTCTCCGGGGATTTGTCGTTCCGGGCATATATCTCAATGCCACGAAACGTCGGGTTTCAGCCGTTTTTCGGCGCAGTCCGCCAGATACAGATTTATAAGCGTCTGGTACGGAATCCCGGATTTTTGCGCGGTTTTTTTGAAATAGCTGACCACGTCGCTGTCAAGGTTTATCGTGATCTGCTGCTTTTCCTTCCTGACATAGGGGTTCTTCCGCGCGGATCCGAAATCGTATTCGTCTCTCATGTAATCACCTCACAAAAACTCATGATACTGTGCCGCCTCACGCTTTGTGGCGGCACGGGCGGAAATAATGCGTATAACGGTTTCTGACTCACGAAAGCAATGACAAACCACAAGAAGATTTGATCTCTCACTGACTCCGAGTATAATAAACCTTTCTTCATCTATGTCGGAGTGATCCGGGTCGTCAATCACAAGCGCGTCCTCGTCATAGAACACGCTCTCGGCCTCCTCAAACGAAACGCCGTGCTTTCTTTTGTTCATTGAGTTCTTATTCTCATCCCACTCGAAATTAAGATTCTCCATAATTATATTATAATTATTATATAATTATATGTCAAGGCCTATTTTGTGAACATTCCGCGAATCCGTTCTCCGCGTCACAAACACCGCCGGGGGACAGCACCAGTTGACGCCTTTCATATGCAGTCCCTTCTCATACGCCTCGCGTATGACCAGCATCACAATGTGACGCGCAGCCGGATAATATCTGTAGACCTCGGAAATCCCAGAAAGCCGCTTCGGAACCGCGATCATCTGCCCGCGCAGGAACTCGTGATACTCCCCGCCAAGCACTTCGCTGAGCTTTTTGCCGCAGGCCGATATCTTTTTCCGGAGAAATCCGCATTCTTCCGCCGAAAGTGCCGGGATTCCGAGTCTCAGCTCGTTTCCGTCGCGGACAAGCAGTCCGGTTTTGTCGACGAGATCCGGGATTTTTTCAATTATCGCGCCCGGGATGTCCTTTCCGATCGGCAGTTTTTCCGCCACACAGCGCAGGAATCTCAGCATCCCGCCGTCAAAGTAAAGGCCGGCACCAACCACGTTGTATCTGTGCGGATTGTCCCAAAGCGTCGTGTCGAACTCGCAAAGCTCCATACCGCCGAGTTCGTCTTCCTCGTTGCTCCGCCTGTGTCCGCCCCAGATCAGATATTCGTCCTCCCGACGCTCCTTGTCGCTCATCACGTACCCGGCGGGGAGATAGCTTCCGCAGACGTCCCACGCTCCGCCGTCGCGTCTTTCGGGCCTTTTGGGGATCGAGACCATCTCAAAATTCTGAAGCACGGTCAGCGCGAAATAGCGTTCGAGCGAGTTTTTCTGCCGCTCGTCAAGACAGCTTTCAAGTCCCTTAAGCCCCTCGATTCCCTCGGCGATCACCGCCCAGAAGCGTTCAAAACGCGCGGTTGTGAACCGCTGTTCGGCCTCGAACCTTCCCTCGAAATCCTCCGGACGTGAGATTATGAAATCGGTCGCGACCTTTCCGTTCGATTCAGTCATCAGCTCGGCGTCGACCAGCTTTTTCACTATCGGCTCAATGTAGACCGTCGGAATGCCGATCGAGTCGGCGAGTTCGGGGAGAGTCAGCGGGCGGTCATAGGCGAGTGCCAAGAGGTTCTGGACGATCAGGTCGTCCACGATCAGCGCGTTCGGCTCGGTTCTTCCCGCCCGACCGCTGTACCATGTGTTGAGCTTCCCGGCTAAAGCGCGTGTTGTTTCTTTCATCGTGCCAAATCCTTTCCGAATTTTTTCGCGACCCGCGAAGAGGCGGCTCTTGACCGTGCCGACCGGGATGTTCAGCCGCGCCGCGATCGTCCCGACATCGCTTCCGTTGTAGTAGTAGTCGATGATGACCTCGCGCGTCAGCTTTGAGAGATAATCTATCTCGCGGCGGATTTTGTTGGTGTCGACAGTCCCGGGTTCGTCGGCAGGCTCGGCCTCATCAAGGCTGACTATCGTCGGCAGGCGGTATTTGCGTCTCAGCGAGTCGTTCAGTTTGTGAAAGAAGGTATTCGAGAGCCACGTCTTCGGATGCTCAATAACCCCGCCGCGCGAGAGAAAAGTATACGCCGCGAGAAAGGTCTCGGACACAAGGTCGTCGGCGTCAGACGCGCGGGTTTCGGCAAGTCTCCGGATGTAGTCGTAATATTCAAGAATCCTGTCCATAGAATCCCTCCTTTTCACACGTATAGTCGTAAAGATTCGCGTTTGGTTCACCCGGAATCAAAAAAATCGGAGCGGAAAACCGCCCCGATCAAAAAATTATCTGTTGTCCTTGTTGATCGCTTCCCAGATGCCGTTTATGTAGGTCGCTCCGAGCGCGCGGTCATAGAGTCCGTAGCCGGGTCTTCCGCTCTCGCCCCAGATCATGCGTCCGTGGTCGGGACGGATGTAGCCGTCGAAATCGACGTCCCACGCCGCCTTCAGGATCTCGTACATATCGAGCGAGCCGTTCGGGCTGTAGTGTCCGGTTTCGTTGAAGTCGCGCGGTCCGGTGATCTTTATGTTGCGGGCGTGCAGGAAGTGGATGCGTCTCATCGCGCCGAAGTGGCGGATCATGTCGACGACATCGTTCTTCGGGTCGACTCCGAGCGAACCCGTGCAGAGCGTGAGTCCGTTTGCCTCGCTGTCGACCAGCTTGCAGAATCTCTCAAGGTTCTTCGCGTTCGTGATAACTCGCGGAAGTCCGAAGATTCCCCACGGCGGATCGTCCGGGTGGATAGCCATCTTGATTCCGTTCTCCTCGCATACCGGGATGACGCCATGCAGGAAGTAGCTCATGTTCTCCCAGAGCTTTTCCTCGTCGACCGACTTGTACTCGGCGAGCAGCGCGCGCAGACCGTCCTGAGTGTAGCTCTCGTCCCAGCCGGGAAGCGAAAGCTTCTTGGTGTTCGGATCCATCGCGAGAACCTCGGCGTCGCGGTAGATAAGGCAGGTCGAGCCGTCGGGATTCTTATGGGCGAGATCCGAGCGGAGCCAGTCAAACACCGGCATGAAATTGTAGCAGATGACCTTGACTCCGGCGTCGGCTAACTTCTTGACATTACGGCGGTAGACCTCGATATACTCGTCGCGCGAGGGCTTGCCGAGCTTGATGTCCTCGTGAACGGGGACAGACTCGACGACCTCGAAGGCGAGACCGTGGGAATTCGCGGCGGTTTTGACCTTGTCGATGCTTTCGGCGCTCCACTCTTTTCCGGGCGGGACGTCGTAGACAGCCGAGACGACGCCCGACATTCCGGGAATCTGCGAGATATACTCAAGGCTCACCGGGTCGTTTTCGCCGTACCAGCGGAAGGTCATTTTCATTTCCTTCATTGTATTTTCCTCCTTTTCTAGGATGTAATAATATAATACACTATTTTTTGTGATTTGTCAAGAGAAAATCCGCGCCTAGTTGACCGAAAGTTTTAGAAAAAGCATCTTCCGGGTCGGAATCGGCGGAAAACGCGGCGGATTTCACCATCCGGAGGTCTCGTCGTAGCTGTCGGCGGCCGAAAAAAGCTCCTCGATTCTCTTCGCCTCATCGGCGTTGTCCGCAGGGCCGTAGAGATTTCCGCCGCCACTGAAGCGCAGCCGCACATAGGTCTCTCCTCCGTCATTTATGAAGGCTATCCAGAAGGTCGTCCCGAGGGTTCCGGGCGCGGCAAAGCGGAAATCGTTATACGGCAGGCTTATCTTACGGAGCCGCCACTTCTCGCCGAGCCGTTCGAAAACCGTGCTGTTTTCCCCTTATGTTGAAGCTCTGCATATGGTCGGTGTAGACGTCGCCGTCAAGGGTTATCGTCCCCTCGTAGTGGATGGGATCGAGGAAATTTTTCACCCGCGAAATGTCGATTCCGGCGCGCTTCACCTCGCCTTCGACAGAACACACCTCAAACCCGCGCTTTATTTCGACCGAATATGTGCGGTCGGACACTATACAGACAAGACATACAATGATTATTACAGGAATGGTCAGGATGATTAAATTCCGTTTGGTCATGATATTTAAGGCAATACCGCATAATTCTAAGCGCGTAGATGCGCCAGCGGATTTTTCGTCAGACTAAACAAAAATTCGCAGGCGTGGTAGGTCCCACGTCAAGAATTTTTGTGACGTATGACGGAAAAGACGCAAGCAGATGCGTGCTTAAGGCGTCAGCCGCGAATTGTGCGGTATTGCCTTAATCCATTACCACCATTCCAGCGGCTGTAAGCTGTACTCGACGCCGATCAGCCACTCGCAGCAGTTGTGAGGTCTGGCGAGTCCGAAGAAAAGCTCGCCCTCGCCGCCGTCCATGACCTCGATCTCGACAAAGTTCCAGCAGCCGAAGAGCTTTCCGGTCGTCGCGTTGACTCCGGTCTTTCCGCGGTGGAAGGCCGGGACGTAGAAGCTTCCGTCGCCCGAGGCGATCTCCTTGCCGTTCAGCTTCGCCCTGAACGCGCGGTTGCTGTAAACTCCAAATCTCACCGGCATGAAGGGATTCACCTTAACGGCGGTACGGTAGCGGTAATGTCCGACCGGGACGCGCTGGAAGATCTCGCGCGAGTCGATTATCTCGGTTATCCCGGTGTCAAGATTCGTCCGCTCCCATGGAATGGCAACCGGAATGTCGGCCGTGACCTTCCAGTTAATCCCGCCGACGCTTATGTCGATATCAAGATCGTTGTCGCGCGGACGCTTCTTCGTCATGTCGGGAGGAGTGACGCGGAATCTGAACTCAGCCTCCTCGGAAAATCCGAGCGAAAAATCAAACCGCGACGGCGCGGCTACCCATCCGTCCGGGAGGCTCAGCGTAAAGCTTCCGTTCATCGGCGAATCCGATGTATTCCGGAGAACGAGCCGGAATTCCGACGTCTCGCCCGGCTTCACCGAGACGTAGAAAGGATATATGAACCTTATGGCGAGCGGGTTCGTCGAGATCAGCGACTCGTGATTCGAATCCATCCGGTCGGCGGCGTGAATATCCTTTGTCCACGGCGAGTGCATCCCGCCGCGGTCGGGGCGGGTGACGCCGGTGAACTTCTCCGAGCCGTAATAATCGGAAATCTCCAGCGCGGTGTCGGCGACAAGATCGCAGAACTCGTCGATCGTGTCGGGTTCGTGCATACCCATTATGCTTGTGCTGAGGACAAGTCGGTCGCCGATCGGCGCGAGCCATTTCTCCCCGATAAGAGCGGGATTTATTATTCCGATTATCGAACCGAGTGTCGCGCAGGTGCAGTCGGTGTCGTAGCCGAGTCCGCAGGCGATACAGATCGACTTGTCGAAATCCCCCTTCGCGGCGAGCCACGAGATGACGATAAGTCCGAGATTTATCGTGACGTCGGTCCAGTTCTGCACATAAAACTCCGCGAGGAATTTTTCGCGCGCCATGTAGGGGTCGCCCTCGGAGTCAATCGTCTCAATCGCGTATCTGATTCCCTTGTAAAGCCGCCCGTTTTCGGGGATGAAGGAGAGTCCGGCCCCGATAAGACGTCTCGCAGTTTCCTCGTCCGATACGCTTTCACGGAAAGCCGCGCTTTCGACGGCCGAGAGGAAGACGCAGGCCTCCATTCCGTCCGCGTAGTGATCGGTGCAGGCGTCCTCGCGCGAGAGCTTCACGGCGAGCGCGGGATTTCCGGGTGCCAGACAAGCCCAGAGCTCACTCCGGATCGCCGCGCCCATCCCGGCGTAGAATCTGTTGCAGAAGTAGCCCGAGAGCGGAGCGTAGCGTCCGAGCGCGACATTCCATCTCGCCGCGCCGTACTCGTCGGGTCCGCCGTCCTGAAGATGATTCCAGAGATCCGACAGGTGATATCTGTTGACCGGAAGTCCGAAACGGCGGATTATTTCAAGGTCGATGACCTGAAGATCGAGATCGTCGTTCGGAGCCATCGTCGTCGGGACGGGAGTATAGAAATCAATGTGTCTTGTCTCAAGACTGCCCTCAAAAGGCATTCCGAGCGTTCCGCCGACCGCCTTGCCGAGATAGCATCCCGAGACTTTCTTTCTGTATTCTGAGAAATCCATAGCGTTTTTCCTTGCCGTCAAAACGGCGTCCTTTCGGTAAAATGGAAAGCGGCCCCGCGCCTTCGGCGCGGAGCCGCCGTGTGCGGTTCGGGTGATCAGCCTGTGCTTTCATTCAGGCCGGGGATCAGCGGGCCTCCGGGCTCGCCCCGGATGAGCCGTCAGGCCGCGTTGACAGGTGTCTCCGGCCTGTCCCGGATGAGCCGTCAGGCCGCGTTGACAGGTCTCCGGACTGTCCCGGATGAGCCGTCAGGCCGCGTTGACAGGTCTCCGGACTGTCCCAGATGAGCCGTCAGGCCGCGTTGACAGTCCTCCGGACTGTCCCAGATGAGCCGTCAGGCTCTTCTGGTGGGGAGCCAGCAGCCGTACTTCGAATCCTCTCTCCAGGTCTTTCCGGCCGACGAGTAGTCGACAACCGTGAACTCGCTTCCGTTAACCTGCGGGATCTTGTACTCGACAACCGTGTCGAACTTCGCGGTCTTCGATTCCTTCACGTCAACATATCCGTCGCGGTCGTACTTTATGTCAACCGGAGCGTCGACGTCCTCGCCGAGTCTCGCGTCACGCGCCAGAACGATCGGTCCGCGGCGGAGCGCGATGTGGAACTTCGCGTCGGGCGACTCGTTGAAAACGGTCGGGTAGATGATATCGAGATCCCAGACCTTCGCCGTCATAAGCACGTCATGCTCGCAGCGCGGAGCGTGGATGACTCTCGTTCTCATATCGAGCCCGAGGACGATTTCGTCGCCGTCGTTCCAGATTCTCGTGAGCTTCGTGTAACCGGGGGTCACATCGTACTTCTCTCCGTTCACGCTGACCGCGTTCGCGAGGCTCCACTCGGGGATTCTGAGCGAAACCGTGAATTCCTCGCTCTTTTCGAGTCCGAGCTTTATCGCCACTCTGCCGTCGGCCGGGTATTCGGTGTCATACTTAAGCGTGAGCTTTCCGTCGGAGGGAGTCTTCGTCGTGATCACGCCCGGAATGTAGAGGTTCAGAGCGACGCCGTCGCGCGAAACCATCGCCGCGACTTTCGAGACAAGTCCGCTTCCCGCCGAGCCGATGCAGGCGCAGCAGCCGTAATAATGGTTGTCGGGCATGAGCTGGAGTCCGCCGATGGCGCGTCCGCGGGTTCCGGGGAGAAGCGCGGAATAGCTGTCAAACGGCAGCGGCTCGATGACCGCGTTCGGGAATCTCGCCTTGATGACCTCGGTGTCGACGATCTTCTCGGTGTTGACCGAGCCGAGGTATGCGTTGTAGAGCGCGGTCTCGAACTGATCGGCGTAGGCCGGGTCTCCGGTGACCATGAGTATCTGCCAGCAGAACTTCATCCATGTGACCGTGACGCAGGTCTCCTGCATGATTCCGGTGTAAGCCGTGTCGGTCTGGCGCGCCGCCGAGTGGTCGAGCTGCTCGTGAGTGCATCCCGAGCTTCCGATGATCGTGACGTCGGTGTCCTTGAGTCTTCTGGCGAAGCGGATGACCGCCTGCTTGTACTTTTCGGTTCCGGTCGCGCGGTAGTACTCGAGCAGTCCCTCAAAGCAGGACATCATCTCATAGGCCTTGGTCACGGGATACTGATACGGATCGGTCGTGTCCTTATACGCGAGCTCAAAGATGCTCGTGATCGAAATTCCGCCCTCGCTGACTATGTAGGTCGCGAAATCGAGGTATTTCTGCTCTCCGGTGAGGTCGTAGAGTCTCACGATCGGTTCGAGAATCGACGACGAGTTGAGTCCTCTCCAGCACTCGGAAGCGCGGGTGATGCGGAGCTTGCCCTCGGAGGCCGGGCCGAGCTTTGAGATGAGGTAATCGGCCTGACGCTTCATCGAGGCCTTCATGCGCTCCTTCAGATCCTCGTCCTCGCAGACCTCGGAGAAATACTGCATACCGAGCATTACATACTTGCGGCACCAGAGATCCCAGCCGTGGAACTCCTTCTCGACCGAATAGGACGAGATGCGGCCGAGTTCATCCTCGGCGGTGAGCATATCCTCGACAGTGTCGTGGAGAGCCTTGTAAAGCTCGGGATTCTTCGTGTACGCGTAGGTGAAAGCCGCGCCGCGCATCATCTTGCCCCAGTATTCGCCGCGCCAGCCGTTGTTGACGCTGTCGGTGTGATCCTTGAACTGTCTTACGAATCTCGTCCAGTTTTCAGCGTCGAGGAGCTGGAAGTCCTCGATATATCTGATCGCCTTGTCGACGAATCCGGTGAAGCGGCAGTCCGCAGTCATGTCGGTGAAGAGCGTGTCGGTGTCGATACGCTTGTAGTTTACCGTCCCCTGTTCGTAGAGATTTTCTATAGCCTTGCTCATTTGTTTTTTATCCTTTCTCATCGGGAAAGATTCCCGGCAGATGGGTATATTATATCATCAAAAGCACCCGATTGTCAAGTGTTATGTCGCAAATTATAAAAAAATCTCACCGGATTTTCACTCCGGTGAGATTTATTCGGGAAATTCACATTTTCGGTGCGGTGCCATTGGCTTTTCCGGCCGAGAGGGACTTCGAAAGCCCGACGATGTACAGGACAAGCCCGGCCGTCTGAACGACCGCGAAGACCCACGAGACGTAGATATTCATGAAGTATACCCCGCCGCAGAGCTTTATAATAAGCCGCAGAACGCTTAAGATCACCGGGAAGGCGAGCATACAGAGTATCGGGAAATCCTTCACAGGGCGGTTTCTGCCGAGCGCACGGTTGAGAAGATACGTGATCCCGACTATGACAATGAGTGCCGGGGAATAGACATAGAGTCCGTTAAGCCAGAATTTCAGTGCCGAGAGCTTAAAAAGTCCCGCCGCGTTGAAGAGGATCACAAAATGGCCGAGAAGCAGAAGAAGAGTCAGGGCGGCGGCGATTATATACCATGTGAGGATCGGTTTTGTGAGTTTCAGTGATTTTCTTTGTTTTGACATATATGAGGTTACCTTTCAAGTCAAGTGTTTTGTTTTCAGGATTCCGGACTTATGTCAAGCTGCTTCAGTTCCTTGAGCTCCTTCAGCGGCGAGGTGTCCGGAATATTATTGTTTTTAAGCTGGAGCTCTTTGAGCGAGGTGAGATTCTTGAGCGGGGTTATGTCGGTTATCCCGTTGTTGTCAAGCCAGAGCGTCTCAAGCGCGGTCAATGACCCGAGCGGCTTTATGTCAGTGATCTTGTTGTACGAGAGAACGAGATCCTTGAGCTCCTTCAGTCCCGAGAGCGGCTCGACGCTGTCTATCGGGTTGTAGCCCGCCACAAGATTGGTAAGCCCTGTAAGATTCTTTAACGGTGACAGATCGCTTATCTGGTTTCCGCTGATTTCCAGCCAGGTCAGACGCGTCAGCTTCGAGAGCGGCGTGAGGTCGCTTATCTGGTTGTCTCTGATGTTCAGCCAGGTCAGACGCGTCAGCTTCGAGAGCGGCGTGATATCAGTTATCTCGTTTTCGCCAAGATAAAGTGTTCTGAGCGTTGTGAGCGCGGAAAGCGGGGTGATGTCGGCTATCCCGAGTCCGGTGAGGTCAAGTTCATATATTCCCGCGAAATCCTTCGGGCAGATGTCGCCGTCCGGCTTTTCAAGCAGGAGTCTCAGAGCCTCTTCAAGCTTCTCATCCTCAATAACCATCGGCTCGGCGGAAAGCTCATTGAAAAAAACTGCGTCCTGCGTCTCCCCCGGCTCGCCATCCGGGTCCGAAAGCAGTTTTCTGATACGCGGAAGCTTTCCCGAGGCGTTCAGTTCGTTCGCCATATCGACAAGACGGGAGTCTTTGGTGTTATAGAATCCCTCTTCTAACACCGACATCGCCTCGTCAACGCGGCCGAGACACTCATAAGCCTTCGCGAGTCCTATATAAGCGTCGGAATAAAGCGGATCGTCTTCAATAAGTCCTTAAAAAGAATCGCGCGCCTTCTCAAACTCGGAAGCGTCGAGATAATCTATCCCGGGAACCATATCATATCGGTACGAATAATCGTACTCCTCATAAACCTCGTTATTCCCGCACGAAGCCGCGGACACGGCAAGGCAGACCGCGAAAATAAGCGCGGATATTTTTCTTCGCAAAATGAATCACTCCAAAGATTGTTATACAGATATTATAACACTCCGCGCGAAAAAAGTCAAGTAAGAGAAGATTTCAGCTTCAAAAACCGGCATGAATTTACATTTGATTCACACCTTTTCTCCACGGATCCGACGGCGGCTATAAATTTTCAGCAAGCCACTTGACCGGACAGGTTTTGTGTGGTATAATCATAATAGAACGAACGAAAGGAGTCACGTCATGACACAGAACGACCCGCGCGAGTCCGAAATGCGCAAAAGACTCACGGTGCTTTACGAAGGCCTCGAATCCTTCCGGAAGGACACCGGAACCCCGATACATATCAAGGATTTTTCGGGATTCATGCTCTCAAATCCCGTGCTTGGCGAGCTTGTCGGAAACTATCTTTTCCACGAGAGCGGATTCTGCACCAAGGTGAAGAGCGTCCGGGAAGTCCGCGAGAAATGCGTGATCTCCAGCAATGAGCTTCTGATGAACCGTCTCGCCGCGATCCGCGACGCGCACGGGCAGAATTCGCAGAGGCCATACAGCGGTCTTTCCGACGGATTCTACGGGAACTGCTGGTGCGGGATACGCGAGTACGTGTATCCGGTCTGTCACGGGGACGTTGTGATCGGCGCGGTGCTTGCCGGGTCATACCGCGCCGACGCGCGGAGTATTTCGCACTCGTTCTCAAGGCTCTGCGTGAAATACGGCTTTGACCGGATGGAGCTCACAAGGCTCTACGACGAATCGACGCTGACCGACACTCCGGAAATCGAATCCCGCGTGGCGATTCTGGCCGGATATCTCTCGATGCTCGCCGAGTATTACATCGACCACTCGCTCGTGATCCCCTTCTCAAAGGGCTATCAGATGACCAGACGGCACAAGCTGGTGAGTCTGGCGACCGAGTACATAACGATGAATCTCGCGGGAAAGATCTCGGTGGCCGACATGGCGGTCTACTGTATGTGTTCGAAGTCGACACTGAATCATCTTTTCAGGAGCGCGCTCGGGCGGACCATCCCCGAGTTCGTTACGGCACAGCGGGTCTCGCGCGCCAAGTATCTGCTTCTAAACACCGAGCTTTCGGTCGAGCAGATCGCGGCCGACTGCGGATTCTCGTCAGGAACCTACTTTTCGGTCGTTTTCAAGAAGCTCTCCGACATGACGCCGACCGAGTACCGCTCAAAAACCACCGGAGCCTCAAAGGAGAACATCACCGGGCTATTGTGAACTGCTTGCTGAATTTTGAAAATTATTTGCACAAAATTATATTGCATTATCCAGCTTAGTATGCTACAATTTATACAGACCACACAAGCGCGCGTGTCGGATCGGAAAAACGACATACAGGATGGTGTTGATATGAAACTTTTAAGAACAGCGGCAATTCTCACGGCGGGACTTATCACATTCGCGGCGATCTCCCCGGTCGCGGCGGCTCCCGGAAAGAAGAATCTCGGAAGCGTGGCGAAGGTCGAATCCTCCGCGCTTAAGGTCGACGGCAAGAAGGATGAACTCTACGGCAAGGGACTCAACGTGAAGACCGAGGTCAATGAAAACGGAATCAGCGCGGACGCGTGGCTCCTCTGGTCGGACGGATATCTCTATGTCTACGCCGACGTGACCGACTCAAAGCGCGACACGATCGACGAGGCGGCGAAGAAAAACTCTCCATGGACCTGCGACAGCTTCGAGATCTTCGTTGACGACGACAACGACGGAAAGAACTACGCGAATCAGTTCCGCGTCGACTCGACCGGATACGGAACATGGAAGGATCGCAACGCGAACAAGAATTATTACACTCCCGACGTTCTCGGAAACGATTTCAGATACGCGGCGGTCGACGGCAAGGACGGCTACCAGATCGAAATGCGCGTCCCGATGACCGCGAAGGAAGGCAAGGAAGTCGGAATCAACTTCCAGATAAACGGAATTCAGGGAACAAGCTACCTTGTGAAGGACGGCTGGAACACGCCCGAATATCCCTTCATAACGCTCGGCGCGCTCGTAAAGGCCGAGACCAAGACCGAAAAACCGACCTCGGCGGCGCAGACCGCCGACCCGGCCGCGCTCGCGATTCTGCTCGCGGCGGCCTCGGGAATTATAGCTTTCAGAAAAAAGAGATAATGTGGCGGGGCTGTCGCTTTTGCGACAGCCCCCTTTGTGGTTGGCAGCTCAAAAAGCGCGGCGGCCGCAGGCCGCGCAGGCGGCGCGAATGCGGCGTCGACTTCGCGAAGCGAAGTCGATTGCGCGAATGCGCAACCTGCACTCGCGTCCGGGCGGCTTTGCCG